>CAMTOX010000250.1 GCA_947074225.1 uncultured bacterium | reverse complement strand
GAGACTTACACTATAGCCTACACTCTTTCCCTACACGACGCTCTTCCGATCTGGATTAATTATCTTTATACCTAAAGTTGAAGGACTTTTTGTTTAAAGATTCTTCTAAAAAAAAGAATAGCTATATCACTTCATGAATGTTACTGTAGTGATATCATAGCCTTTAATGTTAGATATTATATATCCCTACTTTCACTATGTCGTGGATAGAGTGGTTTAAATATTTTGAACAATTAGTATATCCCAATTGTTGTTGTGTGTGTGGCGATTTATTAGTGCAAAGCGAAAAGGTAATCTGTACAGATTGTCTTATGAATATGCCTTTCACCAATTATCACCTACAAGATAATAATTTATTGGTTCAACGTTTTGCTACAACATCCCAACTACGACAGGCATCGGCACTCTTTTTTTATGAAAAGAGGAGTCGCTATCAAAATATTTTTTATCAATTAAAATACAATGATCGTAAAGATATCGGTCACTATTTTGGTCGACTCAGTGCTCTAGAACTACAAAAATCTGGATGGTTTGAAGATATGGATTATATAGTACCTGTTCCATTACATCCAAAAAGAGAGAAAAAACGTGGATATAACCAAAGTGTCATCATTGCCCAAGGAATGGAATCTGTTTGTCATGTACCCATAGAAAAAGATACTCTAATTCGTGTTGTAGAAACAGTAACCCAAACTCATAAAAACGTTTATGAACGTTGGGATAATACTCAAGGGATATTCAAATTACAAAATAACACAACCTTAAAGGGTAAGAATATATTAATTATTGACGATGTATTAACCACCGGATCTACTTTAAAAGCTTGTATTCAAGCTATACATGAGGAGCATCCGGCACAAATTTCACTTTTCACATTAGCTTGTGTATGATATTACCTTTCATCACTTCAACACTTTATACGGTCACAATAGGCGGATTTGCCATAGGGTGGTTTTTGCGTAAACAAAAGCCAAAGAGTGAATATGCCCATATTGATCATTCCGTGGTAATTTGCTGTCGGAATGAAGAAAAGAAACTGCAACATCTTTTTGATGCTTTAGATGCACAGTCTATACTCCCCGACGAGATTATATTTATAAACGATCACTCTACCGATAGCACAGAAGAGATGCTCGAGAGATACTGTTTAAGACACTCTAACGTTCGTTATATTAATTCCTATGCAGAAGGTAAGAAAAGTGCCTTAAAAGAGGGTATAAACAACGCTACGGGTAGCTATATACTTCTAACCGATGCCGACTGCATACCACATAGCCATTGGGTAGAAGAGGTGGTTACCTATTGCGCATTGAAGAAACCAGATTTACTCATGGGTACTGTTGTTTTGTCGCCCACCAATAGTTTTTTATTAAAGTTTCAAGCATTAGATTTTGCCTCATTGGTAGCCTCGGGCGCTGGTGCAGCACTGATGGGATATCCCATTTTTGGAAATGGTGCTAATCTCATAGTGCGTCGTGAAGCATGGTTAGAGGCAGAAAATGCACTACGCAGCGATATTCCTTCGGGCGATGATGTCTTTTTAATACATAACATAAAAAAAAGAGGTGGTAAGATAGAATTTCTAAAATCTACTTCTGCCATAGTAGAAACTCAAGGTGTAGAGAGTTGGAGAGCACTGCTTAGACAACGTCAACGTTGGGGAGGTAAGTCGGTAGCCTATAAAGATGTGTTCACAATCTTTGTAGCATGCATAGTCCTTCTCATGAATCTTCTCATAGTGACCTGTATGGTAACCTATTTTAGTGCGACAAACTCGTCAACTCTTTTCTGGTACTTATGGATTCAAAAATTTATTATTGATTCCATTTTAGTGATTCCATTTCTTTTTGCTACAAAACAACAAACGCTCATACCATATTGGCCAATAGTATCGCTACTCTACCCTTTCTATTTAATAATATGCGGCATTATGGCGCTCTTTGTCAAAAACAGTTGGAAATAAAGAGAGATTTACAATATGGATTTTAGTGCATTTTATTAAACACAAAAAAAGAGCTGAAGGAAAATCCCTCAGCTCTTTTTAATTATATTGTTCTATTCTACTCTTATTTTTTGTAGATAACAACTACTTGATTGTTATCAGCGAAAGGTAAGAATTCAACATCCAAAGCAGCAAGTTCTGCTAATTCTGGGTTCATTTGAATAGCTTTAGTTAAATCGTTAATCAAAGCATTAACATTATTAGTGCGAGCGTCTACAACAGCTTTCAAATAATAAGTCATAGCATTAGGTTCTTTAACAGCATTCAAAATATTCATTGCCCCAGTGTAATTTTTGTTACAGATGTTTGCTACAGCAGCATTGTTGCTCTTAGAATCACCGAACAAAGAAACAGCTTTAGAATATTCACAGTTCAATACAGCGATAGCACCGTTAGCATAGTTCAATGCTGGACCAACACCACCTGCGTTACCGAAGAATTCTTGAGCTTTAGAAATATTACCATTAGCAAGAGCAATTAAACCATTGTTATAGTTATAAGTTGCATTTTTAGTTTCCATTTGTAATGCTTTAGCAAAAGCACGACCTGCAGCATCAATTTGACCTTGTTCGTATTCAGCAACACCTAAGTTATTATAAGCACGTGAAGCGTTTGGATAAACCTCAGTACATTTTTTATAGATAGCAGCTTTTTCAGGCCATGTATTATACAAAGTAGCGCAATACAAGATTTCATCTTCTGTTAAAGCTTTAGGATCTGTCTTCATTAACTCTTTAATTTCTTCATCAGATTTTCCAATGATATCAATAGTCAAAGTCATTTGTGAACGACGTAATTCTGGTAAGATTTGGTCGGCAATTACTTTATAAGCAGCGGCCAATTTCTTCATTTCGATTTCACGTTGTTCTGGATCTTGGTGCATATTCAACACACGTAAGATAACATCTTTATCTTGAATGTTAGAAGCTTCCAATAATTTTTTAAATCCAGCCCAGTCTTCAGCAGTTAATTTTTGATCAATTTCTACTTGAACTTTGTTCTTTTTGAACAATTGTTCGTAATATTTTTCTGAATTACGTGCACGAGCATTTACTAAGTTTTCGTTCAATTCCATGCCACCATCAGGAGAACAGTAAGAAGAAATTTCTAAGCTTTTCAACTCTTCGTTAGAAGCTTTAGCTGCTTCGCTAATAGCTTGTTGCATAGCTACTACATCAGGACGTTTCAACTCAACGTTACGGATTTGAGCTTGTTGAATTACATAATAAATATCAGCTTCTTTTTTCTCTTCAATGATACGTTGGAATTTGTCTGGAGCTATCAAAGCCGACAAGTTTCCTGAACCTGGTTCTAAAGATACCAATAGAGGAGTTACGTTTACACCTAAGTTAACCAAAATAGGATCGATTTGATACTCTTTCTTACCTACTTTAATTACTACTTCAAGCCACATTTGTGAACTCAACATATCAGGAGTATAAGTAAATACAGCAGTTTGGCTATATTTTCCACCTACTTTATAGTTTACAGTGGTTGCATTGCCTTTTACTTTTTCACCTTGATACACTTTTGATTGTGCTTTTGTTACTTTACCGTCAATGTTTGATACTAAATAAGGAGTAACAATCATTTCCATCTTTTTTGTAAAGTACTTTTGTGGGAACGTGCCCTCAATTTTAACCTCTACTTTACCAGCACAATATTCGGCTGTGCTAGCGATGGGACGGACGTGGTTGAGGGCAAGGGGTTGGGCGGTAGGTTGGGATTGGGTGTGCGGCATGTGCTGTAGCTCTG
>CAMTOX010000249.1 GCA_947074225.1 uncultured bacterium | reverse complement strand
GCACATATCTCACCCACAATCTCCAAAATAGTATTATAACTATCTATGGCATCTTCAAAATCTTGAGGTGCATAGTCATATTTATCTTTATCAGCATAGTTATCTTCTTTCAAGGCTACTATCTTCTCCATTAATGGATTACCAAGTTGAAAGGGTAACGCCGGATTTTCGCTATAATAGTTCATAATTGTTTCTTTTTTAATAGATTATTTTCTGCTTCTCCTACTCTTGTGACCTCTATAGTGAATATGAGAGATTTCATACCACAACATTGCTAAGAAGTCTTCCGATTCGTGCGAATGTTTAAACATTATTTGGTGTTAGCTTTATAGTATTTAATCATTTTTGGAATTACATCTTCCACATTACCGGTAATAACATAGTCGGCAATAGTGTTGATTGGAGCATTAGGATCATTATTTACGGCAATAATAATAGAGCTCTCTTGCATACCTGCAATATGTTGAATCTGACCTGAGATACCACAAGCGATATATAATTTTGGACGTACAGTAACACCTGTTTGTCCAATTTGACGTTCGTGAGCACAAAATCCGGCATCTACTGCAGCACGGCTTGCTCCCACTTCACCACCAATAACGCGAGCCAACTCATGGAGTTTCTCAAACCCTTCGGCACTGCCCATACCGTAACCTCCGGCTACAATAATTGGAGCTCCTTTTAAGTTCAAAGCCGACTTCTCCATATGACGTTCAATCACAGAGATTACAAAGTCGCTATCGCTTACATAGTTTGCCACATCAAGATTACGCACCTCCCCTTTATAATTGGCATCGTGCATCTCTTTTTTCATCACCCCTTCGCGCACTGTAGCCATTTGTGGTCTACATTCCGGATTCACAATAGTGGCTACAATATTACCACCAAATGCAGGACGAATTTGATACAGAAGATTCTCATATACTTTTCCTGCTTTCTTATCTTCATAAGAGCCTATTTCAAGCATTGTACAGTCGGCTGTTAAGCCACTAAATAGAGCCGACGATATACGTGGACCCAAGTCGCGACCTACCGATGTTGCACCCATCAAGACAATTTGAGGCTTCTCCTCGTCAAACAATTTTACTAGAATAGAGGTATGAGGAAGTGTAGTATAAGGAGCTAAACGAGCATCGTCGGCAACCGTCAACTTATCTACACCATAAGGAAAGACTTGTTGAGGAATAGTTTCCAACTGATGTCCTATGGCTATAGCCTCTAAGGCACAGCCTAATTCTGTGGCTAAAGTGCGACCTTTAGTGAGCAACTCTAAGCTCACATCGGCAACTTGGCCATCTTCTATTTCAAGATATACAAATATATTATTCATGTTGTCTGATTATTAATTTACCAAAGTCTTGCTTTGGCAAGTGTGGTTAAACACTAATTGAATTGTTTATTTTGAAAGCCTTAACCAATGGTATGGTTTGCTATTAGCTGTTTCATTAAACCATCAATATCATTATCGCTTGGTGTTAATCGCAAGCTCTCTTTGGCTGCAAACACAACACTTTCAATTTGTTTCACCTTAGTAGGCGATCCGCTCAATCCCAACCATTTGGCATCGTGTTCAATATCGGCCACTCCCCATTCAGGAATCTGAAGGTAAGCACGTTCATTAACTCTTGCTGTATAATCATCGTCCAACTCCTGCAATTCTGAAGTTGTCTTTGCATGCTTATACTTAAGCGTTAACTTAGCATGACGTGGACGACAAGCTGCTGCCGAACCATTTACGGTTACTACCATAGGTAATTTACCACTTACCACCTCTACACCACGTTCTAAACGACGTTTTACTGTGATAAGTCCATTCTCCACACTTTGAATCTCTTCGGCATAAGTAATTTGAGGTAAACCGAGTTTCTCGGCTACCTGAGGTCCTACCTGTGCTGTGTCGCCATCAATAGCCTGACGACCACATATAATAACGTCTATAGCACCTAAATTACGTATCGCTTGAGAAATAGCATAAGAAGTTGCTAAAGTATCTGAGCCAGCAAATTCACGACCACTTAAAAGATATCCACCATCGGCTCCGCGAAACATACTTTCACGAATAATATCGGCGGCACGAGCAGGACCCATAGTTAATACATGAACAGTGCTTCCAGCATAACGTTCTTTCAAACGTAATGCTTGTTCTAAAGCATTTAAATCTTCCGGATTATAAATAGCCGGCAATACTGCACGATTCACAGTTCCGTCTGCTTTCATGGCATCCTTACCCACATTGCGAGTATCGGGTACCTGTTTAGCTAGTACTACAATTTTTAAACTCATAACTGGTTTTTTATTGTTTTGGTTCTTAATAAAAGTTCTTTTTAAGTGGGCAAAATTAAACAAATATTCCTAAATAAAGTAAACTTTATAAATTTAATCGAATTTTACTATGCTATCTTTTTATAAAAAAATATAATAAAAATCTTACTAAAACGCCCTATATCAATCACTATGATACCTTTTTGTTAGCCAAAAAAAAGAGTGTAACTTTGTGAACATTTTTTTCTATCCCGATGATAAATCCACAAACATGGCTCTTTATTGAGCAACATATAGATGCCGACATTCGCAAGCTTGCTCTTAGCAAGGCTCCTGTTCTAGTAGATTTACCCATGGCAATTCAGCAAATAGCTGCACGCCAGTTACTTGTGCGTAAATTACCAGAATGGACAAAGATGCCTCGCACCATTTTTCCGGTGCACCTCTCCTTAGAGCAGAGCTCTAGCGAGGCAACAGCAAAATATAAAGCCGCTTTGGTTCAAGGCAACTCTTTTACCGACCTCACCGGAGGCATGGGTGTAGATTGCTACTACTTAGCACAGAACTTTGCAAAGGCAGACTATGTGGAACAACACCCAACGCTTTGTCAAATTGCCCAGCACAACTTTGCTACCATGGCACCACACATAACTGTGCACAACAACTCGGCCGAGGCACACCTTAAACAAATGCCTTCTACCGACCTTATATATATAGACCCTGCCCGTCGTGATACGGTGGGTCGTAAAACGGTTACCATTGCCGATTGCACCCCCGATCTTAATTTGTTATTACCCCAGATGCTTGAGAAATCGCCTCGTGTATTGGTAAAACTATCGCCCATGTTAGACATTGCTCTTGCATTACAACAATTAAAACATGTTGCAACAGTGCATATTATTGCCACCGATAATGAGTGTAAAGAGCTACTTTTCGATATTCAACGTGATTTTAAAGGCCAATCAGAGCTCATTTGTGTGAACCTTCGTCGAAACGGCAATAATCAAATTACTGCACCTCAAACACGTTTACAAGAACAAGAGGCTCAAGTAATGCTCACCTCTACCCTCTCAAACTATCTTTTCGAGCCCAATGCAGCTATACTTAAAGCAGGTTTATTTAAAAGCACAGCACAACGTTATGGTTTACAGAAACTACACATTAGTAGTCATCTCTACACATTCAACCAAGATATTCCTGAATTTGAAGGGCGCCGATTCCAAATTATCAAAGTTATTCCTTTTAACAAGAAAGAGATTAAAAAAGAGTTGGCTCAACTATCGGCTGCAAATATCACCACACGTAACTTCCCTCTTTCGGCTCCCGAACTGCGCAAACAACTTAAACTAAAAGAGGGAGGTAATGACTATATCTTTGCCACTACACTTGCCAATGAGAGCCGTGTGTTAATTCTTTGCAAAAAAGAAGAGTAACAACGCTAAATATATACTCATACAAAAAGATCGGAAGAGCACACGTCTGAACTCCAGTCACATTCAGAAATCTCG
>CAMTOX010000248.1 GCA_947074225.1 uncultured bacterium | reverse complement strand
AATGTATTCGACCGTCGTGAACAAATCAATCGTGGTGTACGTATTGCTTGGGAAACTGAACTTATGCGTCACTTCACTGTACAATTAGAAAGATTATAATCTTGAATCTAAGAATTTAGATTTTTAGTTATTATACTTTAGCAGTTCATACATTTAGTATGAACTGCTTTTTTTATTCCCATAACAGAATATCTAAACAGTAGTTGGAAACTATAGCCCAACAATTGAAATGATAAACTATAAATTATAATACAAAAGTTAAAATAAATAGCACGCTAACAACAACTCTTAATTAAGTATTTTTATACTATCAAACTCGAATATTCTGACAAAATAGTGTACTTTTGCAATTGACACAAGTGTCAAACATAAATGTCAAACTAGAATGTTTCGCTAAAACACTATGATTAAATTAGGAATAGACATTGGCTCTACTACAGCCAAAGCAGTAGCTATAAATGAAGAAAAGAGAATTCTATTTACAAAGTATGAACGTCACAATACTAAAGTAAAAGAACGCATAATAGAATTCTTATCTGAATTAAAAGAAATTATTGGTACAGAGACCATTAGCATTAACATTACCGGAACCATAGGGTTAGGGGTGGCCGAACGTTGCAAACTTCCTTTCCTTCAGGAAGTAGTAGCAGCAGCTAAAGCCATATCCACAAATTATCGTCATGCTAAAGCAATGATCGATATAGGTGGTGAAGATGCAAAAGTGGTATTCTTTAACGAAGGAGAAACCACCGACCTACGTATGAATGGCAATTGTGCCGGAGGTACGGGTGCCTTTATTGACCAAATGGCTATTATTCTTGGTGTAACTATTCCGGAACTCAATGAGCTTGCTCTAAAAGCAACAGAGTTATATCCCATTGCAGCCAGATGTGGAGTATTCTCTAAAACAGATATTCAAAACCTCGTTGCTAAAAACGTTAGTCGAGAAAATATTGCAGCATCTATCTTCAGAGCGGTAGCTGTTCAAACGGTAGTGACATTAGCACATGGTTCTAAAATTGACACTCCGGTACTACTATGTGGTGGACCATTAACCTATATACCTGCTCTACGTAAAGCATTTGTAGATTATCTAGCCGTAACAAACAATGACATTATACTACCAGAAAATGGAACTTTAATGCCTGCTTTGGGATGTGCTTTATACTCTAAAGGCAACGAAAAAACATTTACGGCCAATGAACTTATTGAGATAATCAATAAGAACTTGGGCATACGCAGTTTTGAACATTCACCATTACCAAAACTATTTGCAAACAGCGACGATTATAGCCATTGGAAGGAGCGTATTTCTTGTAACCATATCCCAATGATTCAACTAAAAGAGGGTATTCAAGAAGCCTTTTTAGGTATTGACTCCGGCTCTACAACCACTAAGATTGTGCTACTGGATAAAGAGTGTAGAATGCTCTACTCAGACTATCTTCCCAATCAAGGTACACCAATAGCTACAGTAGAAAAAAGCTTAAAACAACTAGCACAGGCATGTAAAAATGCAAAAACCGAACTTAAAATCCTTGGTAGCTACTCTACCGGCTATGGCGAAGATCTTATCCGTACAGCTTTTCAACTACATGGTGGCATTATTGAAACCATTGCTCACTACATGGCAGCCCTACATTTAGATAAGGAGGTATCGTTTATTCTCGATATCGGAGGGCAGGATATGAAAGCAATCTTTGTAAACAATGGCATCATAGACCGCATGGAGATTAACGAAGCCTGCTCATCGGGTTGTGGCTCGTTTATAGAAACTTTTGCCAAATCTTTAGGCTATACAGCAGCGGAGTTTGCAGAAAATGCCTGTCATTCGGCAGCACCAAGCGACCTTGGAACACGATGCACAGTCTTTATGAACTCCAAAGTAAAACAAGAACTTCGCGATGGTGCCAATGCCGACGACATTGCAGCTGGTCTTTCATACTCTGTTGTAAAGAATTGCCTTTATAAAGTGCTGAAATTAAAAGATGCCTCAGAGCTAGGTAAACATATTGTAGTACAGGGTGGAACTATGCGAAACAATGGTGTTGTACGTGCTCTGGAGTTAGAAACTGATACAGAAATAAAACGCTTTGATAAACCTGAACTCATGGGAGCATTTGGTTGTGCTCTCTATGCTATGCAACATCGAGGAGAAACAATTGAACTGCAAGATATTCTTGCTAAAGCAAATTATAGAGAACGACTATTTCATTGTAAAGGGTGCGACAACCAATGCCTCATTGTAGACTATAAGTTCCAGAACGGAAAATCTTACTTCTCGGGCAACAAATGCGAAAAGATATATACCAATGGTTCTAAACAGAAACATAACAAACTAAACACTTCTACCTGGAAATATAAACTTCTTTTTGAACGCGATTGCGAAGTAGCACAACCAGCGTTACGCATTGGTATACCACGTGTTCTAAACATGTACGAAGAGTATCCATTTTGGCATGCACTTCTTAAGAATTGCGGCATTGAAATTTGTTTATCCGATGGGTCCACCTTCCGAAATTATGAGAAGAGCGTAAAACATGTTATGGCAGACAACATCTGTTTTCCGGCCAAACTAGTGCATAGTCATATTCAAAATCTTATAGACAAAAAAGTGAACCGCATCTTCATGCCTTTTGTGGTGCACGAACAGAATGATGGCGCTCAAAATAGCTATAACTGCCCCATCGTAACCGGATACTCTGAAGTTATTAAAAGTGTTCATACAGATGGTATCATCATTGACTCACCTACCATCTCATTTAGAGATGAAAAATTGCTTTATAAACAGTGTGAAACACTATTACAAGCATATGGCATTATGCCCGATACCATTAAGGTAGCATTTAAAATAGCTCTTGAAGCACAGAAGAAGTTTGTAAAACAAATTGTAAAATATAACAAAGAAGTATTGGAACATGCCGAGAAGAATGATGAATTAGTCATCATGTTAGGCTGTAGACCCTATCATATCGACCCGGTAATACAACACAAAGTCTCCGATATGCTTTCAGATATGGGTGTCCATGTCATGACCGACGACTATGTTCGCGATAAAGAGATTAACCTTAACGACGTACACTACCTCTCTCAATGGTTTACTACCAATAAGATTATTAAAGCGGCAAAATGGTGTGCTACCCAAGAATCTCACGTTCAGTATGTGCAATTAACCTCTTTTGGGTGTGGTCCGGATGCATTTTTAAATGACGAAATCCGTAACCTTATGCTACGATACCATAAAGCGCATACAGTATTAAAACTTGACGATATCAACAACATTGGCTCAATGAAATTGCGCGTACGCTCCATGATAGAGAGTTTGAAGCTAGTACAAGAGCAGAACACTTTGAAACATGAAATAGAGGCATTCCAAACAGTGCCAATTTACGATGAGAAATATAAAGGACGTAAAATCTTAGCTCCTTTCTTTACACCCTTTCTATCGCCCATTATTCCTGCCATGCTTGAATTAACCGGATATGAGGCAGAGAACCTGCCCATGAGCGATAAAGAGTCGAGTGAATGGGGTTTAAAATATGCCAACAACGAAATTTGTTACCCCGCCACACTTATTGTGGGCGATGTTATTAAAGCATTTAAAAGTGGGGCACAAGATCCGAATAAATGTGTCATAGGTATTACACAGACTGGTGGGCAATGTAGAGCATCAAACTACATTTCACTCATTAAGAAAGGGCTTATTGATGCCGGTTATGAAGATGTACCCGTTATATCGTTCACTTTTGGAGGAGGAATAGAGAATAACCAGCC
>CAMTOX010000247.1 GCA_947074225.1 uncultured bacterium | reverse complement strand
GAGATCGACACTATAGCCTACACTCTTTCCCTACACGACGCTCTTCCGATCTAGATAAATTGATAAAGACATTCGACAATATTCCAGCTCTTAAATTTAAAATATACAACGATTTAGCTTTTATATATAATTATGACTTCAACTCTCAAGAGTCATGGATAAAAGTATTTGATTGTCGTAGTGATGAAATTGTAAAAGAGCAGTTTGTTGTGGATGGAACAGAGTTTGATACTCCCTATGCAATTGATATCAATCCATATAATGGCGATGTCTATATTGCCGATGGCTATAATTATGTTGTGTGGGGTGACGTACTCTGTTTTACTCAAGATGGAAACTTGAAGTATAGACTCAATGAAATTGGTTTAAACCCTAATAAAATAACTTTTTTAAATTTAGAATAACATGAGAAATAAAAACTTAATACTTTCCTCGGTTCTTCTGTGGATTCTATCAATACATACCTTTTCTTTATCAGCTCAAAACGTTGCTACTGTAATAGAGGTCTTACCGGCACCAGGGCAATTTGTAAATGTTTTGCCAGCATATGTAGCGGGCGATGATTCTACTACAATGGTATCGAAAGCACAACAAATGTTCGACAATGGTAGTTTTATCTCTTTAGGGGGGTGTGGCGGATATGTTACTTTAGCCTATCCACAAGGCATTGGTAATGCAATAGGTCAAACAGATTTTAAGGTCATCGGGAATGCCTTTGCAAATAATGCAGAGCCAGGCGTTATAATGGTTATGAAAGATGAGAACAAGAATGGATTACCTGATGATACGTGGTATGAAATATGGGGCTCTGAACATTCGCATGAAGAGACAAATGTCAATTTTACTATCACCTATTATAAACCATCGGCAGAGAAAGAAGCTGAAACCCTTCCTACCGATTATATTTTTTGGAAGAGTTCGGAAGGACAGAGTGGTTATATGCCGAAAAATAGATTTCATACACAAAGTTATTGGCCTAGCTGGGTATCCTCAGATTCTATGGTATACTCTTCAACGAGACTTAGAAGTAACGCAGTAGATGTGAATGGCGATGGTTCATATATCTCTTTTGCTACTTTCAACTTTGGTTATGCCGATAATTGCAGTAATAGTTCCGATTGCGCAGAAATTAATATAGAGTGGGCTGCCGATAAGGATGGGGTAAGTGCTAATTTAGATACCATACACTTTGTTAAGGTTGCTACCGGTGTGCAGCATGTGTTTGGAAATACCGGTGAAGTCTCTACAGAAGTAGGAGGTATTGAACTTGTGCGTAAGAGTACCGCATTGCCAGAAATACCTTTGAGTGAAATAACCATGTGCTTTACAAATAATATGCTTTACATAGAAAATGGCGAAGGGGCTAAAGCCACCCTCTTTACTCTGGATGGCAAACTATTGCATCAGTTCATGGTGACTCATGATAACTTTTATTATACAATGTCAGAATCCATCTCTGCTATCTATATCGTACGATTGGAGAAGAATCATGAGATCAAGTATCATAAAATTATAAAAAAGTAATGCTATATTAGGTGAATATTCAAAGTAATTGCCTTATCTTTGCATCACAAAACAAAATAAGTGGTTTCTAAGGCTTTTCTAGCCGACGAATTAAAAGGGAATCTCGTGTGAATCGAGAACAGATCCCGCTGCTGTATGAAGCAATTTGAGTAATTTACTCATGAACTTGTAAACAATCTTACTGCCACTGATGGCATCACCATTGGGAAGGCGTTTTACAAGGCTTTAAGTCAGAAGACCTGCCACACTTTTTTCACAACGCTTTCGAGGATTTAGAGCGCTGAAACTATAAAGAACAAACCCTTTATTTCTGTTTCAACATTTCATTTCACAACTCTTTGACCAACTCCTTATCGTTGTGTTTGTATTGTAATAGTACTTATAATTATTATTAATAACTAAACATAAACGTCTATGAAAAAAATGTTTACTCTTTGCCTTTTGGCACTTTGCTTTACGCACATCTCAGCACGTATCGTCAACGATACTATTACTCTCGATTTAAATCAACCAACGTTCCCAACTGTTTTTAATTGTCAAACTTCTGGGGCTTGGGAATTTACTTACGATGATAGTGGTGACTATCTCTATTTTACTTCTCAAGGAATGAACTTTTATCACCTTCCAAGCCTTCAATCTTATGGTGGTTATGCATGGGAAGGATTTACTGTAAGTAATTCACGCGATAATAATTTAAGCTATTCTAACGATGCTGACTATCAATTTAATTGTATGGCTCAAGGTGGTGTGGATAGTGTTGGAGCTCCTTTCCTTCTTGGTTATTATTCTGAATATTATGCTGGAATGTCAAACGAGAGTCCACTACAAATTATTTTCGATACTGTAGTTACTCCTATCTCTTTTTATGCTTGTAATACTGTATGGGCTTATAAATCGGTTATCGAAGATGGACAATTCTCGAATGCTTTTGCAGCTGGCGACTCGTTAACTGTAGTTATCAGAGGTTTGGATGAGGATTATGAAGTTATTCCAGGCAACGAAGTTCATTTTGATTTGGCCGATTATAGATCGGAAAATAGTGCTGATTGGTCTGTAAATACCCAATGGGAGTTGGTAAACCTCGCTTCTTTAGGTAAAGTAAGCGGACTTACTATTAGAATTTTCACTACCGATAAAGACCCATCAATGGGCTTTGCTAATACTCCTCTATATATTGCTATGGATAAGGTAAAATATCACCGTGAACGTGAATTAGATACCACTAGCTTTGAACCATTAGAAATGGATTGTCAAGTATATCCAAATCCATTTGTAGATTATATACGTATTAATCTTAATAATAGTTCTGCTTATACTATTTATAACCAAGTAGGTCAAGTAGTGTTGTCAGGGCAGTTACAAACAGGAGAAAATATCATAGAAACATCTCATTTGTCAAATGGTATCTATTTATTGAAGTGTGGTAATGAAACTATCAAAATAGTGAAGTAATTCACGATATAGAAATGAATTTTTGAATTATGTGTATATAAGGTCGTTCAATATTTCTGCCAGAAAATCGATCTTTACTATATCTCTACCGATTGTGAAATTGGTAGAGATTTTTTTTAATCACTACCCCGATGCCAATGGCTGTTATATCTATCTTCTCAATAAAAACTCTAAAACGTAGTTCTAGTCTTTAAATCCCTATAATAGCGTGTTTCTTACATTTATTTGAAACTTTCATTCTGATTATACTATATTCATTTAAATGTTATGTAAAATGGTAGAAACTCAATAATTCAATTATTTAAACATCGTTTTATAGTTTTGGATACCTAGTTTGAATGACAATATATTCTTTCTTTCTATCTTCTTTTATGCTTCTCTTTGAAGTTGAATATGAATTTATATCTAGTATGCTATTTTAGTATTTAGGTTTCACTAAATCAAACAGGTTTCAAATTGAAATCTATTTTTATTAATTTTTTCTCTTATGTAGATTTGATATAATGCATATTTTTCGTTTCTATTATAATTTTATTTTCATTATACCTTCACTTTTAGTGCTTAAAATGTATATTTATATCAAAAATATGCAAATTATTAAAGTTGTTGCTTTCGATTTGTAATTAATCAAATTTCACTATAAGTGCATTCTAACTTAATTAAAATTGTAATATTTATCTTCTATTATCTATTTATAATTATAAAATTTAACCTTTTTGTCTCTTTTGTTAAACATTTTGGGGCGGAATATTTTTTCATAGTTAAAAAGTTAAACTAAATTAATAATATTTTTTCGAATAA
>CAMTOX010000246.1 GCA_947074225.1 uncultured bacterium | reverse complement strand
TTAATATACCACAACTGCGACAAGTATCTCATATACTTACATCGTTCGATATTTTATTATTTATTGCATTAGGTACGCCACAAGAAGACGTCGATATAAGCGAAACCAAGCAAGATTATATTAAATACTCTAGAGATGAGAGCCAACATCCTTCACCCCCAAATCGAAAATTAGATGAATTAATTTTTATTGCCGACAAGGAGTAGAATAAAAATTGTGCATATTTATAAAAAAAGCACTGCTAATCTTTAGCAGTGCTTTTTTATAATATATTGCCTCATCCATTATTTTAGAGGTCATAAGTAAATGGTATACTATAGTGCATAGAAGAACTTAGCATATTTATCTTTACGTTTAAATCCATCTCCAACAGTGCTATATTTAAGAATATACATCTGTCCTGATGCCAACTGTGGTATAACAACCAAATTGCTTGTAGGTCTTATTTCCGATACTAAACGGCCATCTACAGTGAAAATATAGACTCTAGAATTGTTGTTATATTCCGATACAAAAACCATATATTGACTACCATCATCAGTAATAGAAACCATAATAGACTTATCGCCCTCTTCTGAACCTTCCAAAGTCTCTACCACAATAGTGTTTGAATAGTCAGTAATGTTCTCATAACGACCTTGTAAATCTTGGTCGGTTGCTTGAACACGATAATAATATGTAGTCTTTGGTTTTAAACCGGTAATAGAACTAACTGTACCCTCTACAAACAGTTGTTTTGCTCGATAATCTACCTCATCTTTTGTATAAGCGGTGAAGTCATCAAAGGCTAAACCTCCATTACCACTGCTATATTCGTAACTCATACGGAAACGTATATAGTTGTCGGCTTCATCAAAATCATAACTCTTAGTTTGTGGTGTTAAACGGGAAGAAACTTCATACTCATCTACTATATTCCACTCTTCACCATTATAGGCCTCAAATTTAAAGTAACCTGTAGCATTATAACCTTGAACCCAATAGGTAACTCTATTTACAGCCATAAAATAGGTCTCTGTATAGATGGTATCTACCGAGGTTTTAAACAATGCTGCTTGTGGCGATGAATTTCTAGCTGTTCTAGAGATAGTTGAGAAGGTGCTATACCACTCTTTATTAAAATCGCCATCAAAAGTGGTGAAATCTTCTGTTGAAGAACTATTTACATTATAGTTTATGCTATTTACTGTTAAGTAATAACCTTGGGCATCGTAAACGTCATTCCAGCTCGCTAAAAAGGAATATGGAGTAACATCTTCTGCTTCGTTGGCTACGGGAGGAACTACATATATCTGACGTGGTGCAACACCACTTATAGTGTAAGAGAAATTAAATTCTTCGTTCGATGCACTTAACATATCTGTCCATACGGTAGAATAAGAGGTTCCTGTTGGTGCAAAACGAATTTGAATATCTTTATTAAATGTTGAATCTATCGGATCTGGAGTAATTGTTAATGTCTTACCATAAGGAGCAATACTCTCATCGTCCTCACTAAAGAAACGCATCTCAAAGTGACGGTTTGTAGTAAACGATAAATTTACATCTTTTGATAATACAGTTCCTGCCAATTGTAAGGTCTGAGGGGTAGATTTTGTGCCATAAGGAGTGTTGAACTGGTGCAAACTATTCTTTGCTATAATGTTCGGATGACCATCGCCACCACCGGCATATAAGAATGAGATAGTACCCTCGCTCTCGGTAATGTTTGTTAATGGAGTTTGCAAATCGGTACCATCACGAAGTATAAAGCTCGCTGTTGTAACATTACGTGTTCCTGGATAGGTATTTGCTGAGGTATTGCTACTTGTGCTTCCATAAGCACACATTACCTGATAGCCTTCACTTCCTTCAATATTATTTGGAGTATTGTTATTCCATGTTGCTGCATTGTAATTAATGCGAGTAATCAATAATCCCTCACCTGGCAATGAATGACTATCCCAACCGGTGCTTTGACGATTCTCTACCATAAAGAATTGACGAGGATTTGGACTGCTACCACTGAGGTTATGGCTTGATTCGGCTACAAGATAACAGCTATTGCTGCTTAATAAATCTTCCAAAGTATATTTGCCGGGAATAGATAATTGAACGGGTCTAATCCAACCAAGCATAAAACGCTCATACGAGGAGTAGCTGGGAGGAGTATTACCATTATTACTATAACTGCCTTGGTCCATGATACTCCAACTTCTTGGTGTCTCTGGATTTCCAGAATAGCTGGTGTTATACCAGTCTGGTAAGCCCAATACGTGACCAAATTCATGGCAGAATGTACCAATGCCACACATTAAACTTCCACTTGCTCCTTTTAATTCAGAGGTACAAGCATAATCGGCAACGATTTTATTTCCTATGCTATATCCGCTTAATCTACTACGGTGTGGCCATATAGTATTTGAATTTCCACCTTCGGCTTGGTTATATCCGGCATAATAAACAAAAATATTGTCAATAATACCATCATTGTCGGTGTCAAATTCAGCAAAATCTACTCCTGCATCATAAGCCGCGGCACAAGCATCCTTAATCATCTGACCGGGGTTAATGTCGTTAGAAGTTCCACTTGCGGCACCATAAGAGGCTATAGTTCCTGGAAGTTTATAAGGACCTACAACAACAAAGTTCGGAGCAAAAGTATTATTGGAGCATGCTTTAAAATAGTCGACTGCTGAACCGGTTCCACCACCCAAACTATAATCTGGTTGGTTTAATAAATTGGTAAAAGATGTTTGTGGATTAGAGACGGTGAAGTTGTTATCGCTAAAACTTACTAAGATTACTAAACTCTTTGGATTACCTGAAAGTGGATAAGCACGTGTAACAGAACTTGCTGAAGATGCTTTATAACGTATCTCGTTAGTGCGTTCTTCCATATTCGCTACCATAACATTCGCTGGAGATAGTTTACTCAAAAAAATATTCTCTAATGATGTACGAACAGAAGGAGCATAAGATTTAATTCCAGTTAGTTCTAAATCACCGGAATGACTCATCAAAGCATATTCAAATATGCCCATAGCATTTTCAGAAATTAAATAACCATCAACGGTTGTCGTATACGAGAAATATTCATCGCCATGACGTTGAATTTCTAATTCTGTACCATCAGGCTGAGTAATTAGTATCAAACCTGGATACGCTTTTACTGCCATCAAAGAGAGTGGCATTAAAAGAGTGATAATAAATAATAAGGTAATCTTTTTCATATAGTGTGTGATATTTATATACATGACATGCAAAGATAAGATAATAAATAGAAAAAACAAATCGGTGCTATATGTTATAGAAGCTATAATATCATTCTCATTACAACCTTTGATTTATTATAGATATCTCTTTTTTTGATTTAATATTCATTTTTGATCGACTTATATATTAATATTTAATCAAAATGGATTACATAAATCTTTTAATCTAATCTTTTATATCTATTTTTTACTATAATTTGAAATGGTGACTCATTTTAGAACGATTGAGTGCCACTTGTTTTTTAGAGCTATTCTTCTCTCTTTTTTGAAATTATACCCCATTTAAAATACATCTTATAGAAACTGTATCAACACACTTTTTGCATATAAAGGCCACTTATTTCAACACACTTTGATATAAAATTAATCTCGCCCTAATCCAAAAAATACAAATGTCAGTTATTTATTCTTATTTCAGTAGTGTCCTCTATCTTCTTTTCTTTTTTCTTTTATATTTCTATATCATTCAGTCATTATACATTTTTCCAATCTCGCTCCTTTTCTTGACTTTTAACAAAAGAAAA
>CAMTOX010000245.1 GCA_947074225.1 uncultured bacterium | reverse complement strand
ATTTCTTATGAACAGTGGCACGACCACGGCGTGTATCGGCATTGTCCATAATATCATCGTGTAAGAGGGTGAAGTTATGAAATACCTCTATGGCAGTTGCCAAAGGAAGTGCTGCCTTAATATCTCCACCAAATAACTCTGCACCCATGAGTACTAACTGAGGACGTATACGTTTACCACCTGCCGAAAGGGTATAACCTATGGGCTCGTACAAAGAGATAGGCTCAATGTCCCAATTAAGAGAGGCAAAATGATTCTGAATTAATGTTTGCATAAAAAGTAAAAGTTCTATTTTGCGAAAGTACTACTATTTTAGAATAAAACAAATATATTCGCAAAAAAGTTTAGGTTAATAATTTAAAGGTAAGCTCTAACTATTAAATAGATGAGTGTGAAAAAGCTATTTGATATGAATTTAATATTGAAATTAATAACTTCAATGATTTATAAAAAAGACAATAATCAAATATGATTATTGTCTCTATATTTATGCGTTTTTTTGTGATTAAAAGTAACGCTGTGCAATCTGTTTTTGGATTAATGGAACGGGTTAGAAACTATCTTCAATAATTTCAGTCATTAATTCAGTGATATTCAAATTGGCAGCTGCCACCTGCTGAGGTATAAAGCTTGTAGCAGTCATACCCGGAGTGGTGTTTACCTCTAAAACAGTAAAGCTACCATCTGAGGCTATGATATAATCTATTCTAATAATGCCGTGTGCATTGATTAACTCATAGATGCGTGCTGTTGTTTCTTGAATGGCTTTTGTTATCTCATTTGAAATACGTGCCGGTGTAATCTCTTCCACCTGACCATTATATTTTGCATCGTAATCAAAGAATTCATTGTCGGTTACTACTTCCGAGAGAGGGAAGATGTATGAATTTTCATTTGTTTTAAGCATTCCACTGGTCACTTCAGTACCCTCTAAGAATGCCTCTACCATAACCTCTTTACCTTCGGCAAAAGCTTTTTCAATGGCCGGTAACACCTCTTCTTCACACTTCACCTTAGTTACACCAAAGCTACTACCTCCAACACTTGGTTTAATGAAACAAGGGAAACCTATCTCTTGTTCTACCTGTGAACTCGTTATTGTTTCGCCTGCACGTAGCACTAACGATTTAGCTATGGGTAGTCCAAAGCTTTTCAGGAAGTGGTTGCAAGCATATTTATCGAAAGTTAATGCTGCAGCAAGGACATCGCAACAGCTAAATGGCAACTCTATCAAGTTAAAATACCCCTGCAAAATACCATTCTCTCCAGGAGTGCCGTGTATGGTTATGTAGGCATAATCAAACTTCACCTTCTCCGATTCGTAGGTAAAAGAGAAGTCATTTTTGTCTATTGGCAGTTTGGTTCCGTCGGCAAGTTCTACCTCCCACTTCTGCCCTACTATGGTAACGATATATTTATCGTATTTATCACCGTCGATAAAAGAAAAGATTCCTGCTGCACTACGCAATGATACAACCCACTCTGATGAGTCGCCACCAGCCACTATAGCTATCTTACGTTTCATAATATTATCGTGTATAAAGTTTAGGATTATTTTAAAAAAAAGAGTTTCACTGTTTAATCTACCTCTCGCATGTTTTGGGCATACTTACGCCACTTCTCTATGAGTGCTTGAATATCTGCAGGTAAATCACTATCGAACTGCATCCATTCGCCGGTTGCAGGGTGTTCAAATCCGAGAGTCTTGGCATGAAGTGCTTGGCGGGGTGCTATTTCGAAACAGTTCTTGACAAACTGTTTATATTTGGTAGTATTTTGTCCCTTAAGTGGTTCATTACCTCCATAACGCTCATCGTTGAAAAGTGTGTGGCCAATATGTTTCATATGAACACGTATTTGGTGCGTTCTTCCGGTTTCTAATTTACACTGCACCAAGGTAACATACCCAAATCGTTCTAATACTTGATAGTGCGTTACAGCATGTTTTGCCAGAGCATTGCTCCCTTCAGGGAATACTGTAAAGAGCATTCTATCTTTAGGGTCGCGAGCCATAGCACCAACAATAGTACCTTGATCGGCCTTCACATCGCCCCATACTAAGGCATTATAAGTACGTTCTGTAGTTTTATTGAAGAATTGCAATCCCAAATGCGCTTTAGCCTCTTCGGTCTTTGCTATTAGAATTAATCCGGACGTGTCTTTATCTATGCGGTGTACCAATCCAATATGGGGGTTGTTAGCATCAAATCCGGGTAATGATTTCAGGTGCCAAGCCACACCATTCAGAAGAGTGCCATCAAAGTTCCCAAACCCGGGATGTACCACTAAGTTTGGTTGCTTATTTACCACCATCAGATGGTCGTCTTCATAAACAATGTCTAAAGGAATTTCTTGAGGCACTATGGTCATCTCACTTTTAGGATAGTCTAAGACTATAGAGATGCTATCATTAGGTTTAATACGGTAGTTAGATTTTACCGCTTTATCGTTCACTAATATTTGTCCTGCCGCCGCAGCCTCTTGTATGCGGTTACGACTGGTACCTCCCATAACATTTGCCAAGTACTTATCTATGCGCACCATACCCTGTCCTTTGTCTACAATAAAGCGATGATGTTCATACAGCTCCACAAATTCATTCTCTTCCGGCTCTTCGCTCAGTAGATGTTGTTTCAATTCCTCTTCCAACATAGTAGTACTTAATCTCTTCTTATTATGAGTTGATTTAATCGGTCTGCTTATAGAGACCTCGACTCTATTTATATAGAGTTTCTTTTAATTAAAGAAATCCTCATCGTCAGATGTTTTCTGACGTGGTTTATGATTTTTATCTTTAGATAGCCAAAGATTAATACGTTTACCTGCTTTATGCACGTCGCCATATTGAGGGTCTTGGTCGTAAATATAGTAAAGTGCCTTTTCAGCCTCCGAAGAGGGCTCCTCGTCGTAATTGAGAGTTCCTAAAATAACCAAGTTCTCTACAGCCAATGCTTTAGCATCGGCAACTGTTATTCCTTTAAAATTAGGCACCATCACCTCTTCGTCACTCTCTGTAGTTCCTACAACTAGGACTAATTCGCTCCCTTCACTTAAAAGTGTTCCTGCAGGAACGCTTTGTTCTCGCTCTTTAATATCCATTACTAAGTCGGCAAATTCTGAGGGTCTATACTCAATTTCTCCCAATTTAAAGCCCATATTCTTAAGCGTTAGCTGAGCTTGACGAAAAGAGATATTGCGTAATTCAGGTACCGGAATCATGCGCGAGCCTTTGGCGTTAATGGTTAAATAGACCTTACGGTTCTTCTTCACCTTTGTTCCTTTGGCAGGACTCTGTTCAGTAATCTCACCTGGAGAGAGACGTTTTAGATATACCGAATCTATCACCTCATACCCTAACTGCTGCTCTTTAAGTAGCAATTCGGCCTCCTCCACATAAAGTCCACTAAGGTTGGGTACCTCTACCCCTTCACCATGATGTGTGAACCCCTTTAACCAAACCAGTGTTACAGCACCTATCATGACAGCAATAACTACCGCCAAAAGTATATTTAACCAGAAGAATTTACTCTTCAGGAATAACCATGTATTCTTTACGCCCATATCTTTACGACTTAATATTGTTTTGCAAGAGCCATTTGGTAAACCATTTCAACAAACACAAAGAGAATGCTACGCTATAAACGTAACATATGTCTTTGAATTTTGGTTTCAAAGGTAGTGCTTTTCACAAAATAAAAAAAGTAAAGACATCGAAACATCTTTACTTTCCTGATTACTATTGATTGACTTACGAAAAATCAATTAAGCTTTTTTGCAGTATTCGTCAGAT
>CAMTOX010000244.1 GCA_947074225.1 uncultured bacterium | reverse complement strand
TTAATAATATCGCCTTCATGATAAATAGTACCATTATAATTCCATAAACGAGGATCTAATGTGGTAGGTATTTCAAACAATTCATTTGAGTAAAAGTAGACCGTATCTGTTTCAAATATTACACTAATGCGATATACTTTATTGGTATTGTTTTTATAAACAGGGAAACTATCTACTCCAATGATTTGACCATAAATAGTATCCAAATGCCAAACAAAGCTTCCTGAAGTAAACTCAGATAAAACAATGTCGTCGAAATCATCACGTTTAACCTGACTTTGAAGAGATGATAAATAATAATTATTAGCACCACTTAGTTCACCTTCATAGTCAGCGATAGGAGAGCTTTGAGCTATTGAACCATAAATATTTCCTATATTAAAACAATAATTCAAAGTAGGATTATTATTTAAGTTTGACGACAAGCCGCCATTTGACTGGTTATAACCCTGATAATTTATATTACCTACTATACCAATATTATAACAAGCTGACATTTCCACAGTAGCTCTTGCGTTTGCATTGTAACCTAAAAGTCCACCTATATAGAAACGTGTATTGACATTTCTTTTTATGGATATTACATCTGCATAGTTGCAACATCTGTTGAATATAACACTACCTGAATCTACATCGGCAATAATTCCTACAATTGATCCCATATAATCATTAAGCGATTCTACTCTTCCACTCATGATGCGTATATCATTCAATATAGTTCCTGGTTTTACATATCCAAAGAAACCGGTTCCTTCTCTATTTGTAGATATTTGCAGATTATTCAAACTAAATCCATTACCATTATAAATCCCCTTAAATGGATAGTTTACATTACCCATAGGAGTCCACTCTTTGGTAAAGGAAATATTGGCAGTTTGTTGAATTGTAGTCTCTAAAGTGTCATTCTCTAAAATGATTCTTGTATTGTTCAAATCTTCTTCATTTGCTACATTAATATCGCCGGTAAATAAAGCAAGCACATTTATATCACCACCCACAGGAGCAACAAAACGATTCAAAGAATCTACTTCTATAATATCTCCAATAGCATTGATAACTAAATTCTTGCGTAATGATTCATTTGCATTAGGAGTGTTTGTAATCGTTATAGTATCTCCTGTAGATACCGTATTTATATTCACTGAACATGTACCACTACCTAAAGAAATTGTGGTGACATTAACATTACCTATTTCAGTTATCATGATATTATCTAATGAGATATAATAAGGTGTGAGGTTCATAAACCCTTTAATACCTAGCCAATAGATGCCACTACTGTCGACTGTAAAATTATTTGAAAGTAGTTGATAGTCGCCGTTGGTAATTCCAGTTTCAGAAATAATAGTTTGTGATAGCAAGTCATAATTTGTACCTAACATCACTAACATATTTGCATATGATGAATTTGCCATATCTTGACGCACATACATACTAAATTGATAATTTTTTCCACTTTCTAAATAAAACGGACGCTTTAACCATCTTTCATTGTTAAAATATAGTGTTGCATTGTAGTTACCTGCATAGGGGGTTCTATTACGAGTTGTACTTTCAGAGTTTGCTTTCCAACTGTCACTCCCTGTTACTTTCAACTGATTCCAATTTAAAACTTCCCGATTTTCTATATTATCTTCAAAGCCATCAAAAAATGGTTTAGAGATTGTTACTGTTTCTACTTTACTGAATATGGGTCTAATCAAAATGCTTTCGCCTGTGGTTACAATAAACTGATCTCTATTTAACATAGTAACATCAGAAGAGTTTCCATAAGAACGCTCAAGATTAGGTATATATGGAACATAGCCTTCATTAGGGAAATAACTCACTGTAATAGTATCTCCTTCATTGGCAACTGTTCTATTTACTGTAAGAGTACCATTAGGGCTATACTGATTATCGGCTATGATATTTATATTTATGTATTTTTGAAAGATTGCTTCTAAGGTCACAGCGCCTCTTGGCATAATAAAATAATTGTTGTTTGTAAGCTCTGTATTATTTACTAAATAACGTATTAATCTATAGCTGCTATTTGGAACTGATGTTAACCAAATAGTATCGCCCTCGTAGGCTTGACTAGGTATTGAACCTATGCTTCCATTGACTGCTTTAGTAGTTATTTGAAATGGAGTAGATGCCTTGTCATATTTTGATATGTTCACATCGTAGGCAGGCATATAAAACTGACTGTCGTTCTCAAATATGATATAACCATTATCGGGTGTTCTACACATTATACCATCTAACTCCAATGAACTGTCGTGGAATGTATAACTAAAAGTGACTAATTCATTAGGTAAAGCCTGACTTTTATCGGCAGTAATAGTAACTGTAGAGTCGGAGATTGTGGTAATCTGATGTGTTATTGGTAAAGGCTGCTTCGAGAGGCTTAACCACAATAGTCTGAAGCAAGGTCCATATTGACCTGACCAATATCTCGCACTTTTACCTGCCACATAAAACTTGGCCTTACGAGTGCCAATAGGTAATGAAACTTGTTGCAAATAGGTGGTCCAAGGGATGATTGCTTTACTATAAGTTGTATCGCACATAACAATAGTGTCTAAAACACTATTATTAGCGGCATACAAAATTACCTTCATTTGCAAGGTGCCAATTTTAGTTGAATCTTCATATGGGGCATGCACCTGTCCATGTGCCAATAGTGAAAGACCAGAATCTAATTGAGCTGTTGAAAACCCAAGAGAAACAAAATCAACCGTCTGTTCTAATATACATGATTGATACGATGAGGCCCAATAACGATTTGCGTCAACTCTCCAACCTGAACCTCCATTAGATACATTCCAGTTACTAAAACCCAACTCACTAGAATGGTTAATAAGTAGGTTGGAGTTGAAAGGTACGTTCTGCGCCCCTAAATAAAATACATTACTTAAGAGCATGACTAAGCTTATTATAAAGCTTCGGGATAGCCATTTCTTCTTTAATTTAAGAATCATTTTTTTTTGAATAAAGTTATTAATCTAAAAATTGCATAATAGTGCAAAATTAAATAACCTAATTGACAAAATAATTGTATAAACGTAAAATCATTTCGACTTTATTTGTCGCATATGAAAAAATATGTCACTATTTAGTGGGTAATTACAATAGATATCCTGTTTATTGGAGTTCTTAAATAAAAATTTCAATTAAAATGAGTCTCTATTGTTTTTATTTGCTTAGATATCTTTTATATAGAGAGTAAAATAATATCCTTCCTAAAATTTATGGTAATTTATTCAATGCTTCTTCTCTTTAATCTATTTCAGCGTTCTGTTCGTTTTCATTTTTAATGTTTATGCTAATGATAGCATATTTTGCACCTAGTGTGAAATAAAGCTTTTATTAGATGGTTATATATCTATTTTCTTGTCTGAAATTTCTCTTAGCTCTCTCTGATGGCATGCGAATAAAAAAATGAGCCACTCTCTTAGAGCGGCTCATAGATATATAATGTGTGAGTTATTAAACTCTCTATAAGAATTAGAAACAATAATAGAAAGCAAAGTTTACAGTCTCGCTATCTACTTTTAGTCCAAAGCTATTTACACTATTATCGCCTAAGTTATAGCCTTTGTAACCAATAAATCCTAAATGAGCTACTACGCAGAATTGATCATTAAATGCATAGCAAATACCTGGCTTAATACCTATAGCAAGATTATTGCTATTTACCGAATGTTTATTAATAGAGGTAGAGTTCATTTTCCAATCAATACCACCATCAAATAAGTCCCAGAAATGTAAATATTCCGCATCCGACCAATGCTCCATTGAATCCCCATAAT
>CAMTOX010000243.1 GCA_947074225.1 uncultured bacterium | reverse complement strand
AAATGATTTATTGGTTTGATTGATTATTCGTTTAGCAAAAGTATAAAAAATGTATTAAACATACCTTCTTTGGACTTTTTTTTTCGCAAAAAGATTAATCAATCGCTAATTGCGTCTCTATATTATATGAATTATAACGTAAAATGATAATATTTTAATTTGTTTTACTTCTATGCTGCCGTTTTAAATAAGTGCTATAGCACCTCTCTTTTTCCCTAAGTTCAGTCTCATATGCAATAAAATGCTTAGAATTTAGGCAACTTAGAAAAGAGTTTCGCTTGCTTAACATATACTTGCCAAAGTAATAATCCAGGATACATGCCCGAAAGATTCTTGCGCACGCTTAAACGTAAATTCTCTTTGCGTTGCTTTTTAAACTCCTTTTTCATGCGCCAATAGTCGCATCGTGCCTTTACTACTTGAATGGCATTTTTAGGTTTTCCTTGAATCAATAAATGAAGCGCTGCCATAAGATCTAGCCAAAAGCGTACAAAACTTACCCAATATAAGTAAGAATTTGGCATGTTTTTATACAGCATGATAGCATTATTGCGGAAGTTTAAATAAGTTTTTCGTGGGTGCTCACTCTCTAAAGTGGCCCCTCCAATATGGTACACCACACTCTCAGGAATGCAGTATTGATCAAAACCGCGAGCGTTTAACCGCCAGCAAAGATCTATCTCTTCCATATGTGCAAAGAATTTCCCATCTAATCCACCAACTTGTTGGTACAATGTTTTTTTTATGCACAAGGCTGCGCCTGTACTCCAAAAAACAGCCTTAGCACTATCGTATTGTCCATGGTCTTCTTCAACATGTTCAAGAATTCTGCCTCTGCAAAACGGATAACCATAACTATCTATATAGCCACCGGCAGCACCGGCATATTCAAAGAGCTCTTTATTGCGCTGGCTCCTTATCTTAGGCATGCAAGCAGCTATTTTATCACTACTTTGCAAACAAGCAATAAGAGGCTGTAGCCAACCCTGAGTAACCTCAACATCCGAGTTTAATAGCACAACATAGTCTGCTGTTACGGCATCAATAGCACGGTTGTACCCTTCGGCAAATCCGTAGTTCTCATTAAAAGGCAATAGTGTTACTTGTGGCATCTCGTCCAATAACCACTGGGCAGAACCATCTTTAGAACCATTGTCGGCCACTACAATTTCTGCCTCTGCAGAGTATTGGATAACACCAGGTAAGAACTGTTTTAAAAGCTCTATGCCATTATAATTAAGAATGATGACAGCAGTTTTCATAACATTATTTCTAATTAAGAAGTTTGTTCTTCTCGTTTATGTTTCCAACGTCTATGCGACCATAGCCAGAAGCTTGGATCTTGTTCCAATGTCTGTTCTAAACGGCGCACATAGCGTTCGGTTAATTCAAACTCTGAACATTGGCGTGTATCCATCTCCATGATTTCAAAAGTGGCTGTATAGTAACCTCTTTTCACACGTTTCAAATTTAAATACACTAAGGCATTATCAAGCTTCATGACTAATGTTTCCCAGCCGGTAAGGAATGGAGTCTCTTGATTTAAAAATTGAGTCCAGAAGTGTAAGTTGTTGCGTGTTGGTGTTTGGTCGGCAATAAAGGCCAATACATATGGTCTATCTTCTTTTTGCATCGTTAACATGGCGCGTAAGGTATTGTTTTTAGGAATACAACGTGTGCCAAAACGCGAACGTAGTTTTAAGAAAAATTGATCGAATAGTTTATTCGACAGTGGCTTATACAGTGTACTGATGGTGATTTTTCCATCTACCCACAAAGGCAATGAGCTTACCCATTCCCAATTACAATAGTGACCAAATACTGCCGTGATATTACGGTTTTGTTCTCCCAAACCTAATAAGACTTCAATATTGGTAAAGCGGAATCGTTTTTTCATCTCTTTTTCCGAGATGTGAAGTAAACTTATTGTCTCTACTGCATAGTCGCATAGAAAGCGAAAATAGCGATTCTCGAGTCTTAAACGTTCCTTTGCCGATAAGTTAGGGTAGGAACGAAGGAAATTTTGTTCTACTACATTTTTACGATAACGTACTAGATAACGTAATATAAAATAGTTTATATCAGAGAATAGATAGAGAATTGGCAATGGCAACCAGGCCAAAAGCCAAATTAACGGATAGACGATGTAAAATAATATTTTCCCCATATGCAAATATACATATCCTGCAACAAAAAGAAAATTCATGTTGCAGGATATGTATTTAAATTATAACAAAAAATAGGATTGACCTACTCTTCTTCTGTATAGATACCTAATGTTTTGCCATATTCAAATTCTCCTTCCAGAATTGCGGCAAGCGATTCTCTATCTATCTCAATTACTTTTTCACGAACAATACTAGCCCAGATATTGTTAAACATATCATCCTCAGCAATGGTTGCTTCTTGGGCTTCGTCTTCTTCCATGATCTCGTTGTCTTCGTAATATTCACAAATCAAATCCAGTACATATTGTACATCGTCGTGAGTTACTCTTCCTTTGATATCGGTAGGAAGGTTTTTTAAAATAAATACGATGGCTTCTGTGTCATCGAACTCAATTAAATCTGGTTCTTGGCTCATAAATTTATACTTAATTGTAATTTAACGCGGTAAAGATAATATTATTAATTGAAAATAATCATCCTTTTTTCGTTCTTTTTTTGTGAAAATTACTCTTTTCTATTCTTTCTTCTTACTTTTTAGTTGAAGGTTTTCCAAATCTTACAAAAGATGTTCCAAAATGTAAAACAAAAACTCATAAAGATCTTTTTTTTTATAATCATATTGACAATATATTGGTAGAACTATTGAGTTTATTCAATAATGACAGAATACACATCTTCATCTCACCTGTGCGCCTCTTCAACCCGGCCCCACTTTAGTAAAACCTCTGACTAGCATCGGGAAGAGTTAAGAGCGGGCATCTCAACTTTGTCCGTTGAAGTAGAATATCTCATAATAGTGCTATTCACCAACAGGAGTTTAGTTGGAATAGCAACTTATCCCTGTACGATGAAGCTGTGTTACTGCAGTGGTGACTTTGTTTCTTTCTTTCTCCGAAGGAGAATTTGTGAATAACACCGAGTAAACGAAGTGATAGCGGAGTGTAGCTCGGGGTATAGCAGCAGTAGTAACTTGCGCCTGAAAAGTGCATAAAGTATCATATAAACCAACTTTCGCTAGCGACGATTTGCAATCGGTGCTGAAACGGTAGCATTTTATTCAATGCAAAACTTACTCCTTGCAACCATCTAATTTACTCGTCACGGTTTGCAAAACCGCGCCAGCAACATTATTGCACCCTTCAGGCGCAGAGCCTTATCAACTTCTTTACCGTGGGCATCATGTCGCTATCGCACCATTTACCCATGGTTATTCACAAACTCTCTTTCAGAGAGCAATCACATGGCGCATGCAGACGTTGCACACAACGTCATTACCATAGAACCTTTTATCTATCTTAAAAGAAATTCATCTTAGAAAATTCATCAGTTTCATATCCTTCAAAGAGGGATCAAAGAGGGACCTCACTGGGACCAAATTCGGATATAGCATCCGAATTTGGTCCCGCTTTGATTCCCCCTTAATGGCGCTTTGAAACAATTATGATAGAGTTTCTATTTATGCATAATATCCCTTCCCAAAGGTGTTAAATTTCATATTTAACTTTTGAGCAATTTATATATGATTGACTGTTCTAAATATCTGATTTTTATTATTTTATTTTCATAATGCAAGTCGTAATGATAAAAATTATATTGTGTAATTATTAGTTATTAATCATAATTAAATGTCGAGTTTTTGGTTT
>CAMTOX010000242.1 GCA_947074225.1 uncultured bacterium | reverse complement strand
AATGAATAGCACTTCTGCAAATTCAACGTTTTGTGCAACAAAACAATTCAACAGCGTAGCATTCAACTAATGGAGCGCAGCGAGAATGTTTCAACATAAATACTTATCTGCGTTTAGCAAAGAAATCTTTCATTAGTTGTAGGCATTCCTCAGCCATTATACCGCTGACTACTTCTGTTTTAGGATGTAAAGCTTGAGGTGCAAATTTGCTATACCCACGTTTCTCATCACTAGCTCCATACACCACCCGTGTTATTTGTGACCACCCTAAAGCTCCGGCACACATTACGCAAGGTTCTAAAGTAACATAGAGCGTACAATCTTTCAAATATTTACCTCCCATAGTGTTTGCTGCAGCAGTTATAGCTTGCATCTCGGCATGTGCAGTCACATCGGTCAGTGTTTCTGTAAGGTTATGCCCACGTGCAATGATTCTACCATTATATACTACAACGGCTCCCACAGGTATCTCTTCTTGAGTAAATGCTTGTTGTGCCTCAAGCAGGGCTTGCTTCATAAAATAATTATCGTCCATAAATCTAATAACACTCTATTTATCTAGTTCTTTTATAATATATTCTTCAATCTTCTCAGGTATTGTAGTAGGTGCGAAACGCTCCACTACTTCTCCTTTTTTATTTATTAAGAATTTTGTAAAGTTCCATTTTATGGCACTTCCAAATAGACCTCCTTTCTTCTTTTTAAGCCATTTATAGAGAGGATCTGCTCCTGCACCATTCACCTCTATTTTCTTCATGATAGGGAATGTCACACCATAGTTAAGAGAACAAAAGCTGGCAATCTCCTCATCATTTCCGGGTTCTTGACCTGCAAATTGATTGCATGGAAACCCGATAATCACCAATCCTTTATCCTTATATTTCTCCCACAATTTTTCTAAACCTTCATATTGAGGAGTTAATCCACATTTACTAGCAGTATTCACCACTAATATCACTTTGTCTTTATATTCAGAAAGACTCACACTCTCACCACTCTTATTAAGAACAGAGAAATCAAAAAAAGATTGTTTTTCCATCAGTTATATTTTTAAAATTTCGCTTCGCTACGTGATGAATGTTCGCTTCTCTCATAGTTTAATGAAAAAGCACTTCTGAAAATTCAACGTTTTGTGCAACAAAACAATTCAACAGCGCAGTATTCAACTAATCGAGCGCTGCGAGATAGTTCAACCACTAGGGCGCAGCGAGATGTTCAAACTATTTATACAATGCTTTCTTCATCTGATTTAAGTGAACATTGTCACCATAAATGACGAGTCTATCATTGGTTACAAATTTAAAGTTTTCATCTGGTATCACCACCTCGAAATAGTTAGATTCTGTACCTAAAAAATTCTTCTTCTCAAGCATACGTTTAATAGCAATAAGTTTAATACCGAAATTTTGTTCTATGTTTGCTTCGGTAATACTTTGTCCTTCCAAGATAGATGGTATATCAACTTCTAAGATCTGATAGGTTTCAGAAACAATATATGCACCTTTTATGGCAGCCATTTCAGAGGAAAGAGCCCATAATTCAGCAGCCGAGCGTTCAGGAGTGATTACCTCATCTATGCCCATGCTCTCTAACACTGTTTGATGCACAAGTGAGGTAGCACGAGCCACTAATCGGTTCACACCAGCTTGTTTCAATAATGCACATACCCATAAAGAACTATCGGCATTTTCAGAGAGTGTTACTATAACTTCGTCTGCATCTTTCAATGGTAATGCTTTCAAGGCGTTAGAATCCATAATATTCAAACACATGGTAGTGGTAATAATATCTTTATACTCCTCTACCAACTCCATAGAGGTGTCTACACCAAAGACATCGTGTCCCATAGCTGTTAGACGTTCGGCTAATGCTAAGCCAAAACTTCCTAATCCAATAATGATATAGGTCATAATACTATTATTTATATGTTATTATTTGTTGTTATATAGCGGCCCATCATGATTCTATTGATTTTCATTAGTTAATAGAGATATTTTCACTTGGATATTGATAAAACTTCGCCTGTTTCTCTTTTATAAAACAAGCCAATAAAGTGATTAACCCCACACGACCAATAAACATGAGACATATAAGCACTATATGACTTCCTGTTGATAAAAGCGGAGTAAGATTTAAACTCAATCCCACTGTTGCGAATGCCGATATTACCTCAAAAATAATACGACGCAACTCTATGTGAGGGTCGAAAGTCATAATTAGCATCACTCCAATAGAGATGAGCATAATAGAGATAAAGATAATGATAAAGGCTCTATTGATGGTAGATGATGCCAGCCTACGATGTCGCACCTCAATATAATCTCTGCCACGTAATGTATTCCAAATATTTAAAAGAGCAATACCGAAGGTTGTGGTTTTAATACCACCACCAGTTGACATTGGCGAGGCACCAATCCACATAAGTAACATCATAAATACGGTTGTTATGGGTCGCAATTGCATCATATCGAATGAGTTGAAACCAGCCGTACGAGGCGATGTAGACATAAAAAATGCTGTTGTTAATTTTCCATAGAAAGGCTGACCCTCTAAAGTGTTCCGATATTCGGTAATTAGAAAGAGTATGGTGCCACTAATTAATAAAAATAGGGTTATAGAGATTACTATAACGAAATTTGAGGAAAGCAGATGTGGAATATGACGGTATTTCTGTCGACGTCCGGCCATGATGTAAAACTGATTAGCTATAAACTGACGCATCCAATGCCAGAAATTGAACATAATAGGAAAACCAATACCACCAATAATAATTAATAAACTTATGAGCGTTAAGAACCAATAATTATGTACCACTGCAATATTACAAAGTCCATTAGATAATGTAGAGAAGCCTGCATTACAAAATGCGGAGATGGAATGAAATACAGCTTGCCAAATTCCATCGGCACCTTTCATGTCTAAAGAGAAGTAGAGAAACAATGCGCCAAAAGCTTCTATAACTAAAGTGAGTATAAGAATATTGCGAAGAGTGCTGAAAATTTGATTTATTCCCTGGTCAGGATCCACAATATCTTTAATCATCAATTTGTTTTGACTGCTATGATTGGAAACAAACATCAGTCCAAAGAAACTTGTAAAAGTCATGATACCAATGCCTCCAAGTTGTATGAGAATTAGGATTACTATTTGACCAAATTTAGTAAACACAGTGGTAATATCAACCATGGAAAGTCCGGTAACACAAACAGAGCTTGTTGAAGTAAATAGAGCGGTAACAAATGAGACATCGCCATTGTGCGAAGCAGGCATGAGTAACAATCCGGCGCCAGATAACACTAGAAACAAGAAACTACCAACAAATATAACACTGGGGTTTAAACTTTTACGCAATGCACGAGTAACTAATGAAGAGATCTTTAAGATAGCCTCAATAATAACAAGAAATGCCAAAAGATAAAAATGGCGTAACGCTACAAAGATACCATAATCGTCGTCATATTTTTCGGGTAAAACCCAAATAAATACAATAAAGAGAAGTATTAAATAGAGGGTGAGCTGCCAGCGCCAACCTTTTGGACGCTGTTTATCTATTAAATGAATAAGAACATAAATGGTATAATCCACAAAGAAAGTAATAAAAGTAATCAAATAAAGCGGATGTAGAAGTTTCTGATCCACTTCCATTTGAAAACCAAGCTCGTATATTAGAAGCGAAATAACTCCTACTGAGAGAATCCCATTGACAATATCTAAAAGACGTACAATACCATTGAGAAATGGAAGTGTTGCTAGTTTTAGTCGTAATAGATATGATTTGAATATTCCTTTCATGGATACAAATATAATGTTTT
>CAMTOX010000241.1 GCA_947074225.1 uncultured bacterium | reverse complement strand
AGTAAATACAAGAAAGAATCGGTTAAAAAAGGAAAATAGAAGCTAAAGCACAAAGAAGAAAGATGTTAAGCAAGTAGCTCTGAAACTATTTAATTAGATACAAGTAGAGAAAGCACAGAAATAGAGCGAATATAACACACTGTATAACAGAGAGTTACAAAATAGATAAAATGAAAGATGCCGCATAACTTTTGCGGCATTTTTTATTGGCTATAACGTCATTAAATTCAATAAAAATAGGTAAATTTGCACCTCTTGTTCTCTATCTCCTAAACCGATATAGAGAAAATATATACTGAAGTATTAAAGATTAAAGATAAGATAAGATTATGACAACAACAGTTGAGAATGAAAGCCCCAAAAGGAGTTTAAATTTTATTGAACAAATGGTAGAGGAAGATATCCGTAATGGATTTGATGGTGGACGCATCCAAACGCGTTTCCCTCCAGAGCCTAATGGATATTTACATATTGGTCATGCTAAAGCTATTTGCATGGATTTTGGCATTGCCGAGAATTATAATGGCATTTGTAACCTCCGTTTTGACGATACTAACCCAGTGAAAGAAGATGTAGAGTATGTAGACTCTATCATGGCCGATATTGCTTGGTTAGGTTTTGAGTGGAAGTCTGTTTTTTATGCTTCGGACTATTTTCAACAACTTTTTGATTTAGCCATTCGTCTTATCAAGGAGGGTAAAGCTTACGTTGATGAACAGAGCGCCGAGACCATTGCCCAGCAAAAAGGTACTCCAACCACAGCAGGAACCGAGAGCCCTTACCGTAACCGTCCGGTGGAAGAGAACTTAGAGCTATTCATGAAGATGAGTCGTGGCGAAGTGGCCGAAGGAGCTATGGTGTTACGTGCTAAAATAGATATGGCAAGTAGTAATATGCACTTCCGCGATCCTATTATGTATCGTATCATCACCTCTGTAGAACACCACCGCACCGGCAACACTTGGAAAGTGTATCCAATGTATGACTATGCGCATGGACAGAGCGATTATTTTGAAGGTGTTACACACTCTTTATGTACTTTAGAGTTTGAAGTACACCGCCCACTATACGATTGGTTCATAGATCAGTTTGCCGATAGCGATTATCGTCCTAAACAGAGAGAGTTTAACCGTTTAAACATTACCTATACTGTAATGAGTAAACGTAAGATGTTGCAGTTAGTTCAAGAAGGTTTAGTAAATGGTTGGGACGACCCTCGCATGCCTACAGTGTCTGGTCTACGTCGTAGAGGCTATAGCGCCAAGGCCATACGTGCCTTTATTGATAAAATTGGTTACACCAAAACCGAGGCTATGAACGATGTGTCGTTATTAGAATCGGCAGCTCGCGAAGATTTAAAACCACGTGCCCCACGAGTATGTGCTATCTTAGATCCAATAAAATTGGTTATTACTAACTACCCTGAGAATAGCAGTGAAACATTAACCACAGAGAATAACCCGGAAGCTCCAGAGCTAGGAAATCGTGATTTAACATTCGCTCGTGAGGTATATATAGAACGTGGCGACTTTATGGAAGATGCTCCAAAAGATTTCTTCCGCTTATCGCCAGGAGGACGCGAAGTACGTTTAAAAAGTGCATATATTATTAAAGCCACCGGTTGCAAGAAAGATGAACAAGGCAATGTGGTAGAGGTATATTGCGAATATGACCCAAATAGTAAGAGCGGCACCGAAGGTGGTAACCGTAAGGTTAAGAGCACCATTAACTGGGTAGAGGTAAACAATAGCGTTGAAGCAGAGGTACGTTTATACGACCGACTCTTTAGTGTTGAGAACCCTTCGGCCGAGGAAGGCGACTTCCGCGATCTTATAAACCCAAATTCATTGCAAATAATTCAAGGGTGCCGAGTAGAACCTTATTTAGCAAGTGCTAAAGCATTAGATAATTTCCAATTCTTAAAAGTAGGATATTTCAATTTAGACCCAGATTCTACAGCCGAGAAATTGATTTTTAACCGTACAGTATCATTAAAAGATACCTGGGCCAAGAAAGCATAATAAAAGGATTATTAAACCACTGTGCTTACTCCCTCTCAAAGAAAATAGAGAGGGTGCTACACACAAGCATGTGTTATTCTTATATTATATTAAAAGAAAAACATTTATACCTATAAAACTAACCTTAAATTTAAAACAGTTATGCGTTTTGCAAAATGCGTTTCTGCATTCCGTCCATCTCCCATTCGTGGAATGATGAATGCAGTAATCAACCCAAATGTAATCTCTTTTGCCGGTGGAATGCCAGGCAATGAGTTATTTCCTGTAGAGGACGTTCGTGAAATCATAGAGAAGATGCCTCGCAAAGAGATGGATACTGCCTTGCAGTATGGACCAACAGATGGTTTACCACGTTTATTGAAAGATATGAACGAATGGATGACCAAGAAAGGTTTTGATATGAGCAAAAACCGTATCATCATCACCACCGGTTCTACTCAAGCCATGAGCATTGTAACGAAACTTTTCGTAGATCCACACGATGTGGTATTAACAGAAGACCCAGTATTTGTAGGTTCTGCAGGAGCATTCTGCGCTTATCAGGCAGATATTATAGGGGTTAAAATGGACCGTGAAGGTATAGTAATAGACGATTTAGAGAAGAAGTTAGCTCGTAATCCAAAATTCATCTATATGACGCCAACATTCCACAACCCTGCAGGTTTAACCTATTCGCGTGAGCGTAGAGAGCAGTTCTTGGAAATCATGGCTAAACATCCGGATGTAATCATTCTTGAAGACGATGCCTATGGCGAGTTGTATTACGATGAAGATGTAAAGTCTGAGATTATACCTATGAAAACTTATGCCAAAAATGAGAACCAAATAATCTATACAAGTTCGTTCTCAAAGATTTTCGGTCCTGGTTTACGTATTGGTTGGATGATTGTTCCAAATGAGATTTATGAAGCTGCCGAGATATGCAAACAATCTATGGATGCATGTACACCTCAATTCTCACAGATGTTGGCTGCAGAGTTTATTGAATCCGGACGTATGGAACGTTACATTGAGATGTTACGTAAGGTCTATAAAGAGCGTCGCGATGCAATGGTAAACTGTTTGCATAAATATTGTCCAGAGGTAGAATTTGTAACACCTCAAGGAGGTTTCTTCTTGTGGGCTAAAATGCCAGAAGGAGTAGACGAGAAAGAACTCTTCACGGTATGTGCTGAAAAGGGTGTAGTATTCGTTACCGGCGATGCCTTCAACCCAGAGTATAAGAAGAATCGTTATGTACGTTTATCTTTCTCAAACACGCCTCCAGAAGTGATTGAACGCGGCGTTAAAATATTGGCCGAGGGTATAGCGAGTTTAAGAAAATAACACTATTTTACATATTATACACCGAGGATTGTGGACTGAATTCCCAATCCTCGGTTTTTGATTATATAGTGTCTAAAAAATGGTCAACTTTTAGGGATATATGATTTGTAGAATAAGAAAAAAATTGTATTTTTGCACTCTCAAACTCTGAAAGCGATTAGAGTATAAAAAGAATGCGAAAATAGCTCAGTTGGTAGAGCACAACCTTGCCAAGGTTGGGGTCGCGGGTTCGAGTCCCGTTTTTCGCTCAAGCGTTCAAAAGCAGCTTTAGTGTGAAGCTACTAAAAGCCCAAATGGCGGAATTGGTAGACGCGCTAGTTTCAGGGACTAGTAATTGTAAGGTTGTGCAGGTTCGAGTCCTGTTTTGGGCACTTAACAAATAATAGAATGCGTAGGTGGTGAAATTGGTATACACGCTACTTTGAGGGGGTAGTGGTCGCAAGATCGTGTGAGTTCGAGTCTCATCCTACGCAC
>CAMTOX010000240.1 GCA_947074225.1 uncultured bacterium | reverse complement strand
ACTTTGCGTTTTAACACTTATACCGAAACTCATTAACAATAAAAACAATTTTGCTTCTACTAATTTAAGATTCTATTAAAACTGAGGTGAATTATAGCAATATATCACAATAACAATTTGATAGATGTTAAATCATTTACCTCTATAATACCATTCGTTCTTTCATTTATCACCTCATTAAAACGATTAAAATAGATAGCATCCCAACCGCAAGCAAGACTTCCTTTAACATCACTTTCAAAATTATCGCCTATCATTAAAGCTTTGCCAACACTACAATTAGATATCTTTAATGATTCATCGAATATTATTCGGCTTGGCTTTAATACTCCAACCTCCTCACTTAATATAATATATCTAAAATATTTTAATAAGTCACTGTTTTTTAATTTCAAATATTGTACTTCTTTAAAACCATTTGAAAGAATAGATAAAACATACCGATCTTTTAGTGATTCTAACAACTCTATAGCTCCAGATATTAATACAGTACCCGACGATGTAAACGATAAATAATCGCGACCTAAAGCATTTACTAAATCAGAATTTTCTATTCCTACCACTCTCAAAGGATAAGCAAAACGTTCATAACTCAAATAAGATTTAGTAATGGCTCCTTGACCATACAAATCCCAAAGAGAACTATTCTTCAATAAATATATAGAATGAAAATATTCATAGCTCTCAAAATAGGTATCAAGTCGATATTCAGAAAATAATCTTCGTAAAGCATTATCCGAATTTTTACTAAAATCCCATAATGTATCGTCTAAGTCAAAGAACAAATGTGTATAACTCTTTTTCATATTAATGGTTAATATGCCATTAGAAAGATAGCGCATCAATAAGAAAGATGCAGTAATATCTAAATATGTTGCAGCAAAAATAATAAATTAACTATATTTAAAAAAAACTCAGTACCACCATTACAATGATACTGAGAAATATATGATTTGAAACTTTAGTAAATAAACCAAAATTCAATAATAGCTGTTATAACGACCTTAATAAAGGACACTTCGCTATGACAACATTAATTTGTTTGAATCACTAAATAACGCGTTACACTCCAAAAACGTGTTGGGTCTAAAATACGTAAGGTATACTGTCCATTCTGCTTCTCTAATAAATAGCTATCAGAAGGGTGAGTCGTTAATAACTTCGCACGTTTTGCATATAAAGGAATCTGAGTGACTTTACGTAAATCTATCTTCACAAAATAATCCTTATTAAAATCGCCTTCCAGAACCTTCTTAGAAATTCCATCACGTGTCACAATCTGCTCTGCCTTTAACTCTTTAGAAGTTCCAAAAACATACCAGGCACTATTCATACTCTCCTCTTGGCGAGCTAATGCACTCTTCTGCTCTTCAGCTTCCGAAGTAAGATGTGCAACATTGCTCTCAAGGCTACGTATAGAAACCTTTTGTTGTCCAATTAATGAATCTTTAGCTGCTAACTCCACACGCATACGTTCAATCTGTTCACTCTGTTTAGTAAGTTCAGAGGTTAAACGCTCTATTGTGCGCTCCAGCTCGGCAACTTTCATACCACTACTTTTTAAACGGCTTTTAAGTTGAGCAATCTCGTTCTGGCTCTTCTCTATAATTTGAGCCACCAACTCAAGGTTCTCATTTATAGCATCCTCATTCCCTTTTATACCTTCGGGCGACTGAGCTTGATTGGATATATAACCACCTAAAGCTACAACCTTTTGCAAATTATCGGAAATCTCATTCATACTTGCAAAATAGCTATTCACCTGCTCTTCCATCTGCTGTTGCGTTACACGCAAAGAATCATTCTCTTGTTGTAGTCGCTCTTTCTCTGCTTTATTGCCACAACTACTAACCACCATTGCTAACATTATAAAACAAGCAATGCTACGTAAATAGTAATAAAATGTCTTCATACCAATGTTTTATATTATATTTGAGTAATCGTCAATAATACATAAGGCTAATCCTTCCCTGCCACCACAATAACCAACTCACCTTTCACTCCATGCTCAGTATAATGAGCTACCAACTCTTGCAGCGTACCACGGCGTGTCTCTTCAAACTTCTTCGAGATTTCACGAGACACAGAAGCCTTTCGTTCATTCCCTAATACCTCCATAAGTTGTTGAAGCGTCTTTGCTAAACGAAATGGCGACTCATAGAACACCATGGTACGACTCTCTTCGCTCAATAAGTTTAGGCGGGTCTGACGACCTTTCTTCTGAGGCAAAAAACCTTCAAAACAAAATCTATCATTGGGTAAACCTGAATCCACCAATGCAGGTACAAAAGCTGTGGCACCGGGCAAACATTCTACTTCAAGACCACGCTGAACACAGCAACGTACTAACAAAAATCCTGGATCGGAAATACCGGGTGTACCGGCATCGGACACCAAACCTACTACACTACCACTCTCTATCCTATCGGCTACCTGCTCCACTGTTTTATGTTCGTTAAACTTATGATGCGACATCATAGGTGTACGAACTTCGTAATGTTTCAACAGCACCGAGGTAGTACGTGTATCCTCTGCCAAAATCAAATCTACCTCTTTGAGCAATCGTAAGGCTCGAAAGGTAATATCCTCTAAATTCCCTACCGGAGTTGGTATGACATATAATTTTCCCACTTCTCTATAACGTTATCTTATCGCTTTTATTGGAAACGACGATATAATAAATTCATAAAATCGGCTACAGTACTATTCTCGTCCGACCATTTAAAATGCTTATCTAAATATAATTCTGCTTCCGACAAGCTATTCAAACTATTTAAATCGGAAATAGTTTTCATCATTCGCTCACCATCACCACCAAATAATTCACGTTGAAATCTAAAACGGTCTACTATTGTTATTGCACTCTTCAAATCTGAAATTGGTTGTTTACGCATACTATTGCCCACCGAAGTATCATCGCCCGAAGATAGAATCTGTGCTACAGAATCAGATTTATTGATGGTATCGGCAATACAAGTCACACTATTATCTGCTTCAACAACACAATGATCTTTCTCTTTCAATTCACTATTAGGGCTTACTTGTAGGGGAGACTCTATAGGTTCAGAAGGAACGAACGCATTTATTGAATGTGCAATACTTGCAGCTTCTTTAAGTTCAACATCTGGTGCCGACGCATAAAGATCTGACGGAACTTCCATCTCTAAATGCTCTTGTGGAGCTTCAATATCGGCAGCTGCATCTTCTTCCTCTTCCTCCTCCATAGAAGTTGCTATCGCTTCATCATCTTCCTTATCTTCATCCACAATAGGACCTGAAAGAACCTCTGCTTTTAGCTCTGGAATCTCTGCTGGTTCTGTCTCATTTATAACAGGATTAGCAACCTCCACAGCCTCTTTAATTATTGGTACTGTTTGCTCCTCAATAGTTATTGTAGGTTCCTCTAAAGGAACAGACTCTTCTGCAATTCTTTCTTCCACCTCTTGCGGTACCGCTTCTACCAACTCCTCGTCCAAATCTATAAGTTCTGGAGCAATTATCTCTGCATCTGCTTCAGAAATAGCAGTTGAAACCTCATCTTCGCTATCAGGTAAAAGTTCTGTATCATACAATTCATCACATAAACCACTTACAGACTCTGAATCCATCTCTTTATTTTCTATCTTTGAATCAACTTGTGCAGATGATGCCACACCTCCTAATGCCGATAAATTGGACGATAAAGCAGTTACTTTATCCAAAGCCAAGTTTAAGAGCATAGAGGGAATCTCTTGCATTTGTTCAAAACTACCTGTCAGAATCTCTAACTCTTTGACATCCTTCTTAATCAGCGTAATTAACAATTCCTTATTCATAATTCTAATACTTATGTTTCATTGCACACCAATATTTTATAACTTTGTGCC
>CAMTOX010000239.1 GCA_947074225.1 uncultured bacterium | reverse complement strand
GTGACTGGAGTGCAGACGTGTGCTCTTCCGATCTAACCGCCTATTGCTATAGAAACACCACTATAGAAAAACAAGCGTAGTGAACCATAGCTAAAGTCGTTATTGTCTCTGCATTTGGGTGTAATAAATAGGAGTACTAAGCAAAGAATAAAGAATATGATAAATTCACTGTTTAACACTATCGCTCTAATATCTATAAACCATATGGATATGGCGGCAAGAGGCATAAGGTAATAAACAATTTTACACCATTTGTACTCGGAAAGTGAATTGAAAATATAAGCTACCACAATGGCACAGTAAAGCCAAAATTCGCAACAATTGATATCTTTGACAATCTTCGTGCAATGAATTAAAAATATGAGTAGTGCCAATGCCATCTCTACCGGATAGCGTTTAGGAGTGCTTATAAAACTGGCTTTATAGACTTCCCATCTCTCTTTTGTAAAGGTTTTCATGGTTTTAAAGGGTCTTTGAAGAAGTTATATATATGTATTGTATTGAACCTTAACTCTTTCTATTATTCAGTTTTCCACTTCACAAATTGCTATTCCTGATTACAAAAGTACACTAATTGAACTGATTTTACAAACTATTATATTGGATGCTAATGGTATTGGCTGTTATGTTAAATTACATTTTCCAAAAGGATATTTCATTTGCTTTTTGTTAAAATATTCGATTATGAAGGTTGTTTTCGCGAAGTATTAGTGTAAATAATGTTAATAATTAACTTTATTGTTTGGAGTTAGTCTTAAATTAAACTACCTTTGTTGGTGTAAAGTAATAATCATAGATTAAGTGTTAACAATTTTCGAATTAAAAACTCTCTTTTTATATTTCTATGGACCATATAGGTATATAAATTGAATATTGGACAATAGAGAGTGTTTCTTTTGAAGATTCTCATAGATTTAGATAATGTGTGGCGAGGGGTTTGCGTGAGCAAATGTCCTCGTTTTTTTTTTCTCTATATATAAATGTTTTTCTCTATTTCTTATTACTATTGTATGCTTTATTTGCTAACTATAGAACGTGTGTTTACGATAGCTATGTATATTCTTTTTATTTTTGATTATATAGCATGTTGTTATGAGGTTAAATTATTCACTCTTTTTATGCAGCAAATATCCCCTAAAAGGTAATTAAAGAGGGATCAAATTGGGGCTATAGATCCGAATTTGATCCCTCTTTGTTGCCTCTTTAATCCCTCTTTGGGGGCACTTTAATATATTTCATAATTAGTTATTGATTCTCTTCTTTCGTTACTTTGTAATTGTTTATTTTTCTTCTTTGTTATATGGTTTAACTAACACGTTAATTATTGAACCTAATTAGTGAGTTGTAAACATGCTATTCTGTTATAAAAGATTGGATATGTATTGAAAAAAGATTATCTTTGTTGATTACAACAACAATTATGAATTTCAAGTAAATAATAGATATTCAAAGCTAAAAACCATTATGATGAAAGTAGAAATTATAAATCGTTCAAAACATAATTTACCAAATTATGCCACAGAGTTGTCGGCAGGTATGGATTTGCGTGCAAATTTAGATTCTCCAATAGAATTGAAACCTTTGGAACGCTGCTTGGTTCCAACTGGCTTATATATTGCTTTACCCGAAGGCTGTGAAGCGCAAATACGCCCACGTAGTGGTTTGGCATTGAAGAATGGATTAACCATATTAAATAGTCCGGGAACTATAGATGCCGACTATCGTGGTGAAATAGGAGTGATATTGGTAAACCTCTCTAATGAGCCTTTTATAATTCAAGATGGTGAGCGTATTTGCCAAATGGTTATTGCGCATTATGAACGCGTAGAGTGGCAGGCTGTAGAAGTGCTTGGAGAAACAGAACGTGGAGCTGGTGGTTTTGGACATACCGGTAAAGAGTAAATAATAGATTGGAAATAAAACTTTTAGCGTATGAGCTATAGAACTATCATTGTATTTTCTTTGTTGCTTTTTTCGACTTTTCAAATGAAAGCTCAAATGAGCGATTCACTCTTCATGGCATACTATGGCGAGGAACAACTTAAAGATACAACCACGGAACAACGCTTTGATTACTTCTTTTACGAAGGACTTCGAAATTTTCAGAACCGCAACTACTTACAAGCGATAGTAGATTTTGACAAGTGTGTAAAGATTAGGCCTACAGCTGAGGTCTATTATGAGTTGTCGCGTGTTTATTTACGAATGAACGACTCAAAGCGCTCTTTTGAGTTCTTGAAAGAAGCCTCAACAATGCAGCCAAATAATAATACCTACCAGGAGTTATTGGCAAATTATTATATTGCCATGAAAAATTATCCTGATGCAATGGTTATTTTTGAGAAACTGCATAAGAAAGAACCAGCATCATTAAATTATCTATATCAACTTATTGGGCTTTGCGAGGCGATGAATAACTCTAAGAAGATGCTCCAATTTTTGAACGATTTAGAACAACTTGATGGATTGAGTGAGGAGATTTCTTTTGAACGTATCAATATTTATACCGCACAGAAGAAGTTGAAGAATGTGGAGGCAGAACTTAAAAAACTTATAGCAAAATATCCTTCGCGTAACTATTATAAAGTGTTATTGGGCGATTTCTATATCTCGCAAGATAAGTATGAACGAGGGTTGGAGGTGTATGAATCTGTATTAAAGGACTATCCTAATGATGGTTATGTGCTTTTAGCACTTTCTAATTATTACCGTTTGCAAAATGAGACAGAGAAATCGGACTCTTTGATTCTATTGGCTATGACCGATCGGGAATTGCCTTTTGAGGAAAAGATTAATGAGCTGCGCCCTTTAATGGTGGGATTAATTCAAACACAACAAGATCAAAAGGTTGATAGTATATTTGATGATTTACTTTTTTCTTACGGCGAAGAACCATCATTGCGTAAATTTCACGTTGAATATTTACGCTCTAAAGGCGATACTTTAGGGATGATAGAGGAGTATAAAGTATTGTTAGCCGGCGATCCGAACGATGAGTCGAACTGGATGCAACTTATGCAACTTCTTTGGACCCGCGAAACCTACACTGAATTGTTGGAGTTGACTAAAAATGCCGATGCGCAATTTAAGAATCTGGAATGGGGTTATTTTCATGTCCTCGCTATGATTTTAAATGAACAAGATGATGAGGCTGTAGAGTATATCCGACATTTGTTGGCTACCTATAACACGGGTAAGAAGTTTAATTTTGGAATGTTATATCAATTCTTAGGCGATAAGCTCTCGCGTCAGGACTCTTTAGATGCTGCTTTGGCAGCCTACGAGAAATCTTTAGAGTATTTACCTGAAAATACCGGAACACTTAATAACTATGCCTACCGCTTAGCTGTGAATAATAGAGAACTTAGAAAAGCCGAGCGTATGGCAAGCAAAGCCATTGAATTAGAGCCTACCAATGCTAGTTTCTTAGATACCTATGCTTGGGTGTTTTTCAAACGAGGCGATTTTAGGTCGGCAAAATTCTATATTGAACGTGCTTTAGGTTATGAGGAATCGGCTGTAATGTACGACCATTATGGCGATATTCTTTATATGCTTAACGATATAGATGGTGCGGTGAGAAATTGGGAGAAGGCCGTAGAACTCGGCATAGACTCCGATGTTATTGAAGATAAGATTGCTAAACGTATATATATCCCAAGTAATAAGGAAGGAGAATAGTGATGAGAAAAAGTTATTTAGGAATAGTATTAATATCGTTGTTGATATTGGGCGGTTGTAAATCTAAACAAAAAGTAGCCGTAAGAGAGAGTGCACCACAACGTGATAACCTGATAGAGCAAGTTATTGCTGTTGAGCCATCGTTTAAGAGCATGCATCTTTCAAAAATGACCATGAATATGATTAGTGGGTCGCACGAATTTAAATTACGTG
>CAMTOX010000238.1 GCA_947074225.1 uncultured bacterium | reverse complement strand
TTGCATCCATATTAGAAAGAACGTCTTCACAAAGACATATATATTGGTTAAGTAGACTTGATTTCATAGAATTTTAAAAGAGTAGGATCCTTTAAAGTTACTAAAAATCAGCGACTTGGCCAATTTTTTTATGCTAAATTTTCAATATAATTTATTGTGTTTCAAATGTTTAAATCAATTATTACCGAACTATTGATATAAGTGATAGGTAACAAAATGAATGTTTTCCATCTTCTCTCATCATCTCAATATAAGTGATATCGCTCACCCATAGTTGGTTTGGTGCCGTAGGTATAAATTCTTTAACGATATTTGGATATGTAGGTAAGCCATGAGAACAGTCTGTAGTCTTCGGTCTACGTTTACGTAATCGTACTTTTAAATCATACTCATCGAGCATATCAACAAAACAATCTCGTCCTAAAATATGACAGCCATCGAACTCTTTTTTATACTTTCTCCACAGTTTAACACCACCTATTCCTGGAGCTATTGCCCTAACGCTATGTACATATTGTAATGCAAAAGCAATTTGGGCAGCTTTCTCTAAAGCCAATTGCTCATTGTATTTATAATAGGCCTGCTTAGTTACGCCAAACAGTTTACAGAGAGGCTCTATCGGATACAACCGAGAGCCCTCTGTATGCAGACTTTCTACTGTTTGACGCCAGCTTTTTTTCGTATTGGAATCTTAAAGTTGGCCTCGGCAATGTCAATCATTCTATCATAAGCATCTGCTCTAAGGCGTTCCATACGGAGAGCCTCTTGAGTTTTAAGCAATTCAGCTTTTAATGCTTTTAGATCTGCCGATTCGTCCGTGGTAATCTTTTTTGCTTTCATTAAACTTGCTGTACTAATTGTTGATACCGCAAATTTACGAATTAAATAATTAATTGTCTTCGTTGGAAGATCTAATTCCATACCAATCTCACGATGGGTTAAAATGTTCTCCTGGTGTAATTTAATTACCCTTTCATAAACACGTGCTTTTTCTAACGTGCCTAGTTTCATGTATTGTCTCATAATTCCTGATTTAATAGTCAACTTTTTTCAGGGAAAGACAAGGTGAAGGATGAATCAATGGACCAAAACAAACAGCTACATCACCCCGTCATTCAAACAACGATTTTGGCACTTCAAGGCCGAAAAAGAGCAACTCAAAGCAAAGCTATATAAAATAAGGTGATGAAAAACTATTTTTGCGGTCGACTTAGGGAGTCATTCACCTATTTATCTTCTCTATAAATCAGAGAAATAGGAATGAAAATTGCAAATAAAACTTATTACCTAAACAGCAACCTGCTACCAGTGGTAACACCAGTAAGTTGCCAATGGAAAGTGCATTGATTTGGATCTGAAGCAGTGAAATAGCATTACCAACCAATGGCACCAAGCCTTCAATAAGCTCAAAACAGAAAACTCCTAAAGCAGAAAAGTGTTATTTATTTAATATTTCAGATATGTTTGAAGCTATCGTTCGTTTTTCGGTCAAACGCAAAGCATTTGTAGGGTTTGCCGTTCTTTTACTACTCGCTGTGGGAATCTACTCCATGGTGACACTTCCGGTTGATGCGGTACCCGACATTACCAACAACCAAGTGCAAATTGTTACCATTTCGCCCACTTTAGCACCACAAGAGGTGGAACAACTTATTACTTTCCCGATAGAGATTGCCATGAGCAACATTATGAATGTGATAGAGATACGTTCGGTGTCGCGTTTTGGGCTGTCGTTGGTAACAGTGGTATTTAAGGAAAATGTGCCCACGCTCGATGCCCGGCAACTTATTAATGAGCAGATTCAGGTGGTAGCAGCCGAGATTCCGCCTGAGTTGGGAACGCCCGAGATGATGCCTATTACCACGGGCTTGGGCGAAATTTACCAATACACATTAGAGGTGGAACCGGGGTACGAAGATAAGTACGATGCCATGGAGTTGCGCACCATTCAAGATTGGATTGTGAAGCGTAACCTATCGGGCATTCCCGGAATTGTTGAGATAAATAGTTTTGGTGGCTTTGTAAAGGAGTACGAGGTGGCGATAAATCCGAACGATTTACATGCGCTTGACATTACCCTGTCGGAAGTGTTCGATGCCTTGAACAAAAACAATAGCAACACCGGCGGCAGTTATATCGAGAAGCGGAACCGAGCATACTATATCCGTTCGGAAGGTATGGTTTCAAGCTTAAAGGATATTGAGAATATTGTAATTACCAACCGTGGCGGCATACCTATACATATTCACGATGTGGGAACGGTGCGTTTTGGTGCCCCTAAACGTTTTGGTGCCATGACCAAAGATGGCAAAGGCGAGGTTGTGGGCGGTATTGCCATGATGCTGAAGGGGGCCAACGCCAATGTGGTGACTGCCGCATTGGAAGAGCGTGTCGAGATGGTGCAGGACATCTTGCCCGAAGGAGTTAGAATTGAGCCCTACTTAAACCGATCGGAGTTGGTGAATCGGAATATATCGACCGTGATTTATAACCTCATTGAAGGGGCTATCATTGTATTTATTATCTTGATGCTCTTTTTGGGGAATGTGCGAGCCGGTATGATTGTGGCGTCGGTTATTCCATTGTCGCTGCTCTTTGGTTTTATTATGATGCGTATTTTTGGTGTTTCGGCCAACCTTATGAGTCTGGGTGCTATCGACTTTGGTATTGTGGTAGATGGTTCCATTGTGATTGTAGAGGGTATTTTAGCACACCTCTACACCAAGGAGTTTGGTAACCGCACACTCACCAAGAGAGAGATGGACGAAGAGGTGGTCAAAGGCACTGCCGGTGTGGTACGTTCGGCCACCTTTGCCGTGTTGATTATCTTAATTGTTTTCTTCCCTATTTTATCATTACAAGGAATTGAGGGTAAATATTTTAGCCCGATGGCCAAAACATTGATGTTCTGTATTGTAGGTGCCTTGATACTCTCGTTGACCTATGTACCAATGATGTCGTCGCTCTTTTTGAAACATAAAATCAATTTAAAACCCACCTTTGCCGACCGTTTCTTTAAATGGTTAAACAAATGGTATCAGGTAGCTTTAAAATTCTGTCTCCGTTTTAAGTGGGCTACTTTAGGGGTAGTATTTGCTCTTTTATTTATTAGTTTACAGATATTTGGTCGCTTGGGTGGCGAGTTTATCCCCACTTTAGACGAGGGCGACTTTGCCATGCAGATGACCCTGCCTGCCGGTAGCTCACTGAGCGAGTCGATAGCGATATCGGATAGTGCACAACAAATTCTGATGAGTAAATTCCCAGAGATAAAGCATGTAGTGGCCAAAATTGGTACTGCCGAAGTACCTACCGACCCTATGGCAGTGGAAGATGCCGATATTATGATTGTGATGAAACCATTTAAGGAGTGGGTAAGCGCCGATTCGCGTGCCGAGATGGTTGATAAAATGAAACATGAGTTAGATGTGATTCAAGGTGCCGAATTCAACTTTAGTCAACCTATACAGTTGCGTTTTAATGAATTAATGACTGGTGCTAAAGCCGATATTGCCATAAAACTCTATGGCGAGGATATGCAGGAGTTGTACGATAAGGCACACGAGGTGGCCGAATATATACACGAGGTTCCAGGGGCATCGGATGTGATTGTGGAACAGGTGATGGGCTTGCCACAGCTGGTGGTGAAATACGACCGCGATAGGATAGCCCGTTATGGTATTAACATTGAAGAGTTGAACACCATTGTACGTACCGCTTATGCCGGTGAAAAGGCCGGTATTGTGTTCGAAAACGAACGCCGTTTCGATTTGGTGGTGCGTTTGGATCACGAAGAGGTGAAAGAGCTGGACCTAAACAAACTCTTTGTACGTACTCCCGATGGCATACAGATTCCGGTGAGCGAGATCGGAAGAGCACACGTCTGAACTCCAGTCACATTCAGAAAGCTCGT
>CAMTOX010000237.1 GCA_947074225.1 uncultured bacterium | reverse complement strand
AACTATTGAATACAGCTATAATATAGATTTGCTCAAGGTTGTTCTAGTTGTGATTTGCTTTCAGAATTATATCTTTGAACTATTGAATACAGCAACACGTTGCAGAAGTGTCTGAATAACCTAGTTGTGATTTGCTTTCAGAATTATATCTTTGAACTATTGAATACAGCGCAATCGTTGTATTTTACTAATAGTCAAACGAATAGGTAATCAAATAGGATTTAAGAAAAGTAACTGTATTTATAAAGAAACCCACCAACTATGGTGGGTTTTTTATTTCTATTAAAAGAGTTCCAGTTGTTGCGAGGGTTCCTCTTTTTTGGCTCTTTTTTTACCTACAAAAAGCTCCATTTGGCTAAATTGTTTATCGGTAATACAAATAATACCTACATGACCATTTGGGGGTAAACCATTCTTAACACGCTTAATGTGTACTTCTGCATTCTCGCGCGAGGGGCAGTGACGCAAATAGATAGAGAATTGAAACATAGTAAAACCATCGGACATGAGGCGTTTTCGAAAGAGTGCATACTCTTTACGCTCTTTCTTAGTCTCTGTTGGTAAATCGAAAAATACAAGTACCCACATAATCCGATATTCTGAGAAACGTTCCACTAATCTACCTTAGGATATGCTATTTTACGCAGCTCGCCACTATAACATTTATAGAGCGATGCTGTGGTTTGTCCCACAGCAATCATTAATGGACTACGTTGTCCATTAATGATAACATCTAACACGGGTATTGATAATAGCCGCTGTTTACTCGCTTTGTCCAATTGGGTTACCCCTTCTAAATAGAGTTCATAGACCAATTCATCTACAAAAGGGCGGTAAGGTTCCATAATATCATCGGCTAAGCAATAGGCATTGTAGCGGTTGTGATGATGTATGCCTAAAGTGGGTAATAAACCACTCGATACTAAGGCTCGGGCTACTATAGCACGCAGTATGGCATAGCCATAGTTCAATAAATTATTAGGAGGTTCCCCCTCGCGGTCGCGCTTGAAATGATCGAATAGATTGGCCCAATAATAGACCGCTGCACGGGCCTCTAAATTATCACTATCCCCACTCTTTACATCGTTAACCCAGCGATGCATATTGGTTACGGTACTCTGCCGGCAACGTTGCAATACCAAAGCCTGATTCCAAATCTTAGCTTGTATAGTCTGTTGCCATAACTGTTTTTGTAGTGGAACAGAAGCTGAAATCTGATCTCTGAAACGCTCATTCTGGGTGCTATTACCACAAAGTGGCAATAATAAACCTACCGGCATATGGTTACTATCGCAAGTAATGACAGCACAATTGTTTTCCAGAAGGAACTCTAATACCGCCTGCGTTATAGTAATTTGTGCATGGTCAAGCACCACCACACCAATATCTTCAATTGGTACCTGCTTAATAGCCTCTTTTTTAAATACTTCAGGTAGCTCACTGTTTTTCTCTACCTCTGGCAATTTAATAATGAGTTGTTCATTGCGTAAACTTAAATAAGCTGGATTCCCAAAATAGAGGGTTCGTTTTATCATATGTTCGTAATATTCCCTAAACGGTCAAGTTTAATAGGTATACATACCTCCTTTATCATCTCATCGGTTATTGAACGCTCCATTTTATTTAATGCCGAGAACTCTTTCTTATCTATAATAGAGGTTGCTATTTTAAAATGAATAAAGAAGCATTGATTACCACTAAAACTAACTGTTTTATAGATTCGTTCTTTGATTATATCTTGTGTTGTTATCTCCTGCCTTATTTGTTCTTTTGTAGGAACATATACTAAATCGCCTGGCGATAACGAAAAGAGAAGTTTATTACCTTCCGTATCGTTTAGTGGTACCGATGGTTCTCCTACTTTCTGTCGTGCAATAACTTCGTTTAAAGGAATAGTAGCATAAACACGTTTGTATCTAATCTCTCCGCTCTCCTTATCGGTATACTCAGCCTCATAAATGCCATAGAATAGATTAGTTCCTTTAGCTGCTTCAACAAACTTCTTGCTTTTCTGTCCTGTTGCTCCGACAGCAAATTTATCTGATTTTTCATACCATCGCACTTTATGAATGGGCTTGTGTGGTACGTTATCATTAAGCTCCAGTATTGTTCTATTCATTAAATCAATACCATCGGGCGAGAATGCTATCTCCGGATTATCTTCACAATTAGATAAATGTTTCAATAAGATTTTCTGTATTCCAGTATCGGTAACACTCTCCTCAATTCTCTTGCGATCAAAACTTGAATCAAGATTCTTTCGAGTAGCAAAATATTTCTCTTTCGTTTCATCAGTAAAATAATATACTTGAATCTTTTTCAAATCTATATCTTGCCAAACTTCCTTATTCTCTTCAAAGAAGTTCTTAATCTGTTTTGAATTTAAACCTACACGTAATAAATCATTTATCTTTATTTTAAACTCTTTTTCTACAATTGCATTCGGATTTTTCAAAGCTTCATTCAAACTTACAGTTTTTATTTTCCTAAGGTTGACTTTGCCAAATACAGTATCCTTATGCATAGGTTTACGTATGGCCCAGCTATCGCCTGTGCTCTGTTTTTCTATTATTTTCTTCCCCGCTTCAAAGTGTTGGTACCAATTAGTGGTTGTATTGATAACACGTAAGTTCTGTTTAAAACTAACAATGATATTTTCTAACACACTATATACATCTCTATTAAAACCTTCCCAAGGTTTAATAAATTCTCTAGCTACTTCAATCTCTTTACATACCCCATTGCGTTCAATAGTAATCTTCTCGTAACGTCTTAGTTGCCGCGATAAGGAATACCGGTTCGAACAATTCTTCGACATGGCAGCCTCATTATTCAATAAATTTATATGGTTACGAGTGGCACAAGCAATAACAATAGCATCCATGGCATGATGTCTATGGTCAATACGTTTCTTATTAAACCCTTTTTGATATGCAATGGGCATGTTTGGGATCAAGTGTCCCTCCTGACTCAATGTTGTAAATTGATCGGTATTCCATATTTTATTCATACGAATAAAACGTGGTAGAATTATTTTATTCCACACATCATTTATTCCCCAGTCACGTTTTAGCCTATCGGTTATTCCACCATTACAAGTTATAACATGTTTAGAAATAGCTTCTTGTTCATTTTCTTCTCTTACAATGTTTGATAACAGACCCTTAATTAATTTACTTATATATCTGCTATCGTTCAGTTGTCTTTCAATAAATCCGTCAGGAATATCCTCTAAAAGTAGCTTTTTCATTTTCCCTCTACTTTTAGAATAGTGATCTTTAATAAATCGTTCGTATTCTTCTATGGTAAAAACCTTAACAGTTTTACCAAGACTTAAAGCGACCACTTCACCTGGATGTTTCTTGATAAATTCATAGCCTAATGTGTTATCTTTTAACTTGTTTACAGCAGCTTCGCAAATAACTTTATTACTGAATGAATCATCGAAATAACGTGATTGTGGTATTACATGTTCAATCTCATAGTCCGATGTAAAGAGACGCGATAAAGGTATAATAGCTCCTGTATAAGGTGATCTATACTTTTGTTCTAACCACAACTTATATCTATGTATGTCGGAGGTTGTTGGTTGTGCTGTTTTAGAGATTGTGGTTAGAAAATCAATATCATCATCATCATTAATATTCGCTAAAGCATAGTCTTCATATATACGTAATATCTCTTGCTGACTTGGAGAATATGGTCTTACACCTTCTATCTCTCCATCTTGAGCAAACTCCATCAAGAGAGCTTTAATACGTAAATTCGTATTTTCATTCTCATTAATTTGCTGTGTCATTTTTGCACGTCTATCAGATGGATTTTTCATTTCTCGTCCTAACTCAACATGTATCTCATCTATACTTCCTGCTTCTAGATCGGAAGAGCACACGTCTGAACTCCAGTCACATTCAGAAATCTCG
>CAMTOX010000236.1 GCA_947074225.1 uncultured bacterium | reverse complement strand
ATACGAGATTTCTTAATGTGACTGGAGTTCAGACGTGTGCTCTTCCGATCTAAATTCTATAGACGATATAAAGGAACTGGTAGCGTATGCACATCGCTATTACGCTAGGGTATATGTGACCTTGAATACCATATTAAGTGATGAGGAACTGGTAGAAGTAGAGGCATTGATTCATGAATTATATGCAATAGGTGTAGATGCCTTAATAGTGCAAGATATGGGAATCTTAGAGTTAGATTTACCACCTATAGCTCTTCATGCAAGTACACAATGCGACAATAGAAGCGTTGAGAAAGTACAGTTCTTAGAACATGCAGGCTTTGATCAGATAGTGTTGGCTCGTGAACTTTCACTGAAGCAGATTCAAGACATTTGCAATCAAAGCAACTCTTTGATAGAGTGTTTTGTGCATGGTGCGCTTTGTGTTTGTTATAGTGGTCAATGTTATATGAGTCAGGCACGAAATGCAAGAAGCGCCAATCGCGGTAATTGCGCACAGCTATGTCGCATGAGTTATGATTTGAAAGATAACGATGGTAATGTTTTGCTAAAGGATAAACATGTATTGTCTTTGAAAGATTTTGACGCTTCGGAATATTTAAGAGAGATGATTCAAGCCGGAGTTTACTCTTTTAAAATTGAGGGTAGGCTTAAAGATGCCGATTATGTGAAGAATATTACGGCCTATTACCGTGAATTACTAGATCGTTTAATAGGTGAAATGGGCCTTTCTGCAAGCAGTTCCGGTAAGATGAGCTATCAGTTTACTCCTAATCCGAAGAAAAGTTTCTACAGAGGTTCAACCTCTTATTTTTTAGCCGATAGAGATAAAGAGATGTTCTCTTTCGATACTCCAAAGTCTATGGGTGAACCAGTAGGGGCAGTTCGTGATGTGTGGCGTAATGCTTTCAGCATGGATAGTCATGTAGCATTTGAAAATGGTGATGGTTTATGTGGTTTAAACAAGAGAGGAGAGTTTATAGGTTTTAGAGTTAATAAGGTTGAGGATGGACGGTTGTTTCCCTATAAACCTGTAGAACTCTATAAGGGTATGCAACTCTATCGGAATGCCGATGTGGCTTTTGAGAAACTATTAGCAGGCAAAGCCGCCGAACGTAAAGTATTGGTATCTATTATAATGAGTGAAACTACCAATGGTTTTGAGCTTAAGATGATTGACGACATGGCACATGAGGCAGAAGTGAAGGTTGAATACTCAAAAGAGGAGTCGAAACAGCCAGAGCGTATGAAGCAGCAGTTGGAGAGTCAATTAGCGAAGTTGGGCGATTCTATTTATAAGTTAGAATCGTTAGAGTTGAATCTGTCGGATTATTGGTTTATTCCAGTAAGCGTATTGAATGGTTGGCGCCGAGATCTTGTTGAAGAGATGGATAAAATTAGAGCAGTTTCATATCATGTCGCCACAACGGAGCATAATAAAAGCAGTCATCCTTATTTTAAAGATAGCATAGATTATCGTGGAAACGTATCGAACTCAAAAGCGGAACAATTTTATAGAGAACATGGTGTAGAGACTATTTCACGTGCCTTTGAACTCAAAAGTGAAGATGGTGCCGAGTTAATGCGTACTAAGTATTGCTTGAGAAATGCTTTGAAACAGTGTCCTAAAGAGAATAAAACTATTGGAAAAGCTACCGATTGGATTTTAGAACAGAAAGAGTGGAAGTATAAAGTTTGTTTTGACTGTAAAAATTGTGAGATGATTATTCAGTCAATATCATAACTCATGCTTTCTATAACGTAATATTTATAATGCATTCCCTACGGAGAATATTTTCTTTGTAGGGATTCTTTTTTTCACTCTTTAGCGGCTTTTCCGTACAGTGTAGTAAAAATGTTTATATGCGGTTTATTTAATAATTAGATGTAAATATGCATTATTTATTTAGTGTTTATGGTCTTTTTGTGTTGTATTTGCTAGTTTTTTGAAAAAATATAGGTAAAAAAGTTTGATAATAGAATTAATGTTTAATATCTTTGTGTAATTCAAATAAAAAATATAGACTCAAATCAGTTTATAATACTGTTTTCTTAAAGTTTATATTCAATATAGAACTTAACCTTATTAATCTTATAAACCAAAATCATTATGAACACAGAAGATTTCATCCATCGTGAGGAGTACTACGGCGCTCACAATTACCATCCACTTCCCGTAGTACTCAGTAAAGGAGAGGGAGTGTATGTATGGGATGTAGAAGGCAAACGTTATTACGACTTCTTATCTGGTTACTCAGCCTTAAGTCAAGGTCATAGACATCCGAAGATTATTCAAGCACTAAAAGATCAGGCTGACCGACTAACTCTTGTTTCTAGAGCCTTTTATGCCGATGTATTGGGTGAATATGAAGAGTTTGCTTGCGACTTCTTTGGGTATGAGAAATTGCTTCCAATGAATACTGGTGCTGAGGCTGTTGAAACAGCATTAAAGTTAGCACGCCGTTGGGGATATGTTCGTAAGGATGTTCCAGAAAATGAAGGAGTGATAGTAGTATGTAGTGAAAACTTCCACGGACGTACCATAACTATTATCTCAATGAGTACCGATCCAAGTTCTTTTAGTCAGTTTGGCCCATATACTCCGGGTTTTATAAAAATTCCATACGATAATGTAGATGCTTTAAGACGTGTTTTAGCCGAGGAGCCAAATGTTGTTGGTTTCCTTCTTGAGCCTATTCAAGGAGAGGCAGGTGTTGTAGTGCCACGCGAAGGTTATTTGAAAGCGTGTTACGAAGCTTGTAAAGAGCATGGAGTACTATTTATTGCCGACGAGGTACAAAGTGGTATTGCTCGTACAGGAAAACTTTTGGCTTGCGATTATGAAGATGTGCGTCCAGATATCTTGATATTAGGTAAAGCATTGTCGGGGGGGGTAACTCCTGTTTCGGCAGTCTTGGCCGATGATGATATTATGCTAACCATTAAACCTGGAGAACATGGTTCTACATTTGGTGGAAATCCTTTAGCTTGCAAAGTTGGTATTGCTGCCTTGCAGGTTGTTAAAGAGGAGAAGTTAGCCGAGAATGCTCAAAAAATGGGCGAACTCTTTAGAGATAGCATGAGTGCATTTAAACACCCTATGATTCAAGAAGTACGTGGTAAAGGTTTGTTGAATGCTATTGTAACTAAACCTAAAGAGGGCGTTGTGGCATGGGATATTTGTGTCAGACTTAAGGATCATGGTTTATTGGCAAAACCAACACACGACCATATTATTCGTTTTACACCTCCATTAATTATTACCGAGGAGCAAATGCAAGCGTGTTTGCAGATAATTAAAGACACATTCAATGAGTTTTAATCGGTAATACTTTTATTTATGGAAATTAATATAATTGGTGTCCCAACCTCTTTGGGATGCGATAGAAATGGTCCGCAATTGGCTCCTAAAATGTTGCGCGATCATGGCTTAGTTAATATAATAGAGCTTCAAGGACATAAGGTGAACGATTTGGGCGATGTTCATGTTCCAAAGAATTTGCCAGAGAAGTTTAGTGAACACCCCAAGGTAAAGAATCTTGGTGGAGTAATAGATGTTTCTTCTCAACTTTACGATTTGGTATATCGTTCTTATCAAGAGCGTCATTTTCCAATTGTTATTGGAGGCGATCACTCTTTAACCTTAGGTAGTGGTTCTGCCGCATCTCAATATTATGATAATCTTGGACTCATTTGGTTTGATGCTCATGGCGATATAAATATGGAACCGGCATCACCCAGTGGAAACGCACATGGTATGCCATGTGCAGCTCTGATGGGACTTTCTGTGACGGATCTTGAACAAGTAGTACGACGAAAAGTAAATCCTAAAAATATCTTTTGGATTGGTACTCGCGATTTAGATGTTGCGTAAGAAGCACAATCTTGATATTTTAATAACCGAAAGTGCAGGACTTTGCAACCG
>CAMTOX010000235.1 GCA_947074225.1 uncultured bacterium | reverse complement strand
GAAAAAGTGTAACTTTGCAGCGAATAATCTCATAAACAGTCTTTTTTACGAGTTCATTGAGTTTAAATATCATTCGTTATTGCTGTAGTTAATTTACTGATTATAGGTAAGTTAGTACAGCTTTTTATTGTTTTATGAGCATTAGTTAAAAAGTGACAAATTGAAAGCTAATGCATTCAAAAAAGAGACAAACCATATAAAAAGAGAAATTATAAATAGAAATTATTAGTATAATAATATCACATACTTTCAAATTAAATAACAAAATTCTTATGGCAGAAAAGAAATTAAATCTGTTGGCCGATTTCCCCGCAGTAACTACCGAAGCGTGGTTAGCGAAAATCAATGCTGACCTTAAAGGAGCAGATTTCAACAAAAAGCTTGTTTGGAAAACAAATGAAGGGTTCAACGTAATGCCCTTTTACCGTGCCGAAGACATTGCTAACTTACACCTAAGCGATGCGGCCCCAGGAAACTTTCCATATGTGCGTGGTACTAAGAAGAACAACAACTGGTACGTTCGCCAAAACATGGATGTAGCTGATGCAAAGTCGGCAAACGAGAAGATGTTAGATTTATTGAACAAAGGTATTACCTCTTTTGGCTTAATGCTTAAAGGCGACAAATTAGATGTTGACTTTGTGGTAACACTTTTAAATAACATCGACCCTGAGAAAGTTGAGTTGAATTTCTATAGCTGCATATCTCAAGTGCCTGATCTATTAGAGATTTTGACTCAATACTACGCATCTAAAGGTTACGATGCTTCAAAACTTAAAGGTTCTGTAAACTGCGACCCTATGAACCGCATGTTAACTCGCGGTCGTAACTTCTCTAAAGAAGAAGTATCTGGATTCGTTACTTCAGCAGTTAATGCAGGTATCAACTTGCCTAAATATCGCGTTGCAACCGTTAATGCAGTAAGCCTTTCTAATGCTGGTGCATACATTGTACAAGAGTTAGGTTATGCACTTGCATGGGGTAACGAATATATACGCATGATGATGGCTAATGGCGTTTCGGCTGCTGATGCCGCTTGTGCTATTAAATTCAACATGGGGGTAAGCAGTAACTACTTCATGGAAATAGCTAAATTCCGCGCTGCACGCTGGTTATGGGCAGAGATTGTAAACGCATACAAACCTGCTTCGGACTACGCTGCAAGATTAAACATCTATGCCGAAACTTCTAAATATAATATGACTATTTACGATGCAAACGTAAATATGCTTCGCACACAAACTGAAGCAATGAGTGCTTCTCTTGCTGGTGTGAACTCTTTAGCGGTTAATCCTTATGATATTGCTTATAAATCGTCGGACGAGTTCTCAGAGCGTATCGCTCGTAATCAACAGCTAATGTTGAAAGAAGAGTGTCACTTCGATAAAGTTGTTGACCCTGCAGCAGGTTCATATTACATTGAAACATTGACTAACTCTTTAGGCGAAGAGGCTTGGAAATTGTTCTTAGAAATTGAGAACAATGGTGGTTTCTTCAAAGCTATTGTAGAAGGCAATGTACAAAAAGCGGTTAAAGCTACTGCCGAAAAACGCTTTAAAGCCATTGCTACTCGTCGTGAAAACCTATTAGGAACAAACCAATTCCCTAACTTCACAGAGAAAGCAGCAGCTAAAATTGACCAAACAGAATCTACTAGTACTTGTACTTGTGGTTGTGAAAAAGGTATTGAAACTTTAGGAGCCGTACGTGGTGCTGAAGAATTTGAAACATTACGCTTAGCTACAGAGGCAGCTGCTAAAACACCAAAAGCATTTATGTTGACTATTGGTAACTTAGCAATGCGTCTTGCACGTGCACAATTCTCTTGTAACTTCTTTGCTTGTGCCGGATATGAGGTGGTTGACAACTTAGGCTTCAACACTGTTGAAGAGGGTGTTGCAGCAGCTCAAAAAGCTGGTGCCGACATTATCGTTCTTTGCTCAAGCGACGACGAATATGCTACATTAGCACCTGAAGCTTACAAAGCTATTGCAGGAAAACAGATCTTCGCAGTGGCAGGTGCTCCAGCATGTATGGACGAATTGAAGGCGGTTGGTATTGAACACTTCATCAATGTTAAGTCGAACGTACTTGAAACATTGACTCAGTTCAATAAACAATTGTTGAAATAAGAACTATTTTTTATTCAAGAGTAGTTTCAAGAAGATAATTTCAAATTTATTCAACCATTAAAACCAAAATAGAGAACTCCTAAAAAGAGAGTAATAACTATTTTGAACAAACCACAACATTATGAATACAAACTTTAATGATATTGATATTCACAAAGTGACTCCTTCGCAACCTGCAGAGTCTACTTCAACCTGGCTTACTCCGGAGCAAATTCCTGTAAAGCCAATCTATACTAAAGAAGATTTGGAAGGCATGGAACACCTGGGTTATGCCGCAGGTTTACCACCTTATCTTCGCGGTCCATATAGCGTTATGTACGCTATGCAACCTTGGACCATTCGTCAGTACGCTGGTTTTTCTACTGCCGAAGAGTCTAACGCTTTCTACCGCCGCAACTTGGCATCGGGTCAGAAAGGTCTTTCTGTAGCATTTGACTTAGCTACACACCGTGGATACGACGCAGACCACGAACGCGTAGTGGGCGACGTGGGTAAAGCTGGTGTTTCTATTTGCTCTATCGAAGATATGAAAGTATTGTTCGACGGTATTCCATTGAACAAAATGTCGGTTTCTATGACTATGAATGGCGCAGTATTGCCTATCTTGGCTTTCTACATCAACGCAGGTTTAGAACAAGGCGCAAAACTTGAAGAGATGGCTGGTACTATCCAAAACGATATCTTGAAAGAGTTCATGGTGCGTAACACTTACATTTACCCACCGAAGTTCTCAATGAAGATTATTGCCGATATCTTTGAGTATACTTCTAAGAACATGCCTAAGTTTAACTCTATCTCTATTTCGGGTTACCACATGCAAGAAGCAGGTGCTACTGCCGATATCGAGTTAGCTTACACCCTTGCCGATGGGTTAGAATACCTTCGTGCCGGTGTAAATGCAGGCATGGACATTGATGCCTTCGCACCACGTTTATCATTCTTCTGGGCTATTGGTATGAACCACTTCATGGAGATTGCTAAGATGCGTGCTGCACGTGTACTTTGGGCACGTATTGTAAAACAATTCAATCCTAAGAATCCTAAATCGCTTGCTTTACGTACACACTCACAAACTTCTGGTTGGTCATTGACTGAACAAGATCCATTCAACAACGTTGGACGTACTTGTATTGAAGCTATGGGTGCCGCATTAGGCCACACACAATCATTGCACACCAATGCATTGGACGAAGCTATTGCACTTCCAACCGACTTCTCGGCACGTATTGCACGTAATACTCAAATCTACATTCAACAAGAAACTGATATTTGTCGTGAGGTTGACCCTTGGGCTGGTTCATACTACGTTGAGTCGTTAACTGAAGATTTGATTGAGAAAGCTTGGGCTCACATTGAAGAGATTGAGAAATTAGGTGGTATGGCAGCTGCTATTGAAACAGGTCTTCCTAAGATGCGTATTGAAGAGGCTGCTGCACGCACTCAAGCTCGTATTGACTCTAATGAACAAACTATTGTTGGTGTAAACAAATACCGTCTTGAGAAAGAAGATCCTATCGACATTCTTGAGGTTGACAACACCGCAGTACGTAAACAACAAATTGAACGTTTGAATACACTTAAAGCTAATCGCGACAACGCTGCAGTAGAGAAAGCACTTGCTGCTATTACTAAGTGCGTAGAGACCGGCGAGGGTAACTTGCTTGAGTTGGCTGTTGAAGCGGCTCATGTACGTGCTACTTTAGGTGAAATCTCAGACGCTTGTGAAGCTATCGTAGGTCGTTATAAAGCAACTATTAGAACTATTTCAGGAGTGTACAGCGCAGGAACTAAAA
>CAMTOX010000234.1 GCA_947074225.1 uncultured bacterium | reverse complement strand
TATATTGTGGTGAATGAACTACGCCGGCTCTAAAATAAACTTTCAATTTTGATGTTCCCGAGTCTCCACCGCCATTATTGTCACCTCCATTATTATCACCACCATTATTGTTGTTGTTGCCACCACTATTGTCGCCACCCGTTCCATCTGGATTGTTGATATTGGTGCTTTGTAAATTGATGTTGATATCATCCTTAGAGCAATTAGTAAGAGTTAATAGAGTAAGCATTAACATACTAAGAATTATTCCATACATTTTTTTCATAACGATTAAATTTTATTGTAAGTTAAGAATTTCTACTTTTCTTGAAACATATCTAATTCAAAAAAGTTCTATTTACAATAGAAATACTGTAAATAAAACTTTTTTATTTTGATAAAGTTATCTTTTGACTTCTACTAATTGAGCATTTAACGTTCTTGTAGAACTAATAAAATGTAAATTATATTCATAGCTTATGCCTTGTTCAAATGTTCCTCCATCGGGTGGCTTAATATAGATGTCATACCAAGCATTGTAGGTGTTGTTAACATTTACTGCTGCTTTTATAAGCAAACTGTCCACTGGTGGTGTAAATGGGACTAAATCAACATACATCGAATTCGCACCAGTGATGAAATTGAGGTTTTGCATACCGCTATTTAGCGTAACGGAGGCTGAAATATCTCCGTTGGCCAATTGCAATTCGCAACCAGAAGGGTTTGGACATTGCATGTTTGCATCACTAATCTTAGTGATAGTGCCTCCATCTGTAGCTTCAAAGTTCAATTGAATATTTGTACTAATATGTTTAAATAGCATATTGACATTGGAGCTTTCGTTGTCAGAAACAATAAGCCCTTCATAACTCCACCATAGATAATCTAAATTGTTGTATAATCCTTTTTTTAATCCACCAGCACCATTGCTATTTACAAAAGTTGGCGTTTTATCACTCGAATTATTAAATTCAGAAAGCGCATAAAAGTTATATGTCCCGGGAGAAAGTTTAATATCATATTCACTATTTGTGGGTTCTATAACTCCATCTGCTGTTGCTTGAAGCATAGAAAATGTAATAGGAATGCCTGTGATAGGCGTTTTGTCACCATCGTATATATAAATATGCACAACTCTTCCTTCAGGAAGTGCCACCGTATCGGGAGTATATGCTCCTCTTGTGCTGATATTTTGATTGTTGGAAGAATATACAGATGCGGTAAAATAAATTTTATATTTAGTCGTGTCAGAATTATTGTCAATATTAGGGATATAATCTTCAATTATTAGATGATATCTATCTCCTGCACAGCAATTAATCAGTATTGCTAATAGGCATAATAATATGATATGCTTAATTGAATTCATCGATTTAATTTATTGTGACACTACTTTCAACTTCTTCTTTCCAAGGCAAAACTTGTACTTCCTCGAGATAAACTGTGTCTACTGCATAAGCTATATTATAATTATAAGATGAGCCTCCTATATAGCCGTCAGTAGGGATTGGCACATTCAAAGAAAAAGACAATGCATCATTATTTGTATTTAAACAATTTATGTCTACAGTATTATTTATACTGCTCGTAAACGGAATACATATTGTACGCACTGTCAAATCATCTATTGTCAGCGCATCACCTGTTGCAGAGGTATACGATGTAGATGTTATTTGAGAAATTTCTCCTGTTAGTAAATTCCAAGTTGCACTACTCGACGAAGCGGGTACACCAATTTTTGATGTATCATATAGTTTTGATATCTTGACCGATGAAATATTATTTATTGTAAATTGCAACTGAATAGCTTGATGATAAAATGTAATAGGTAGTGTGGTAGAAGGTGATTGAATGTCTTGGTCTTTTATGCTTCCCCATACATAATCTTCTCCATTTTTTAAATCAGAAGCTACATTATTAATAAAGTTCAATGGTTGAGTACCGTTCAGTAAAGATATACCATAAAAATTATAATTGCCATAAGGAATTAACATGGGCGAACTGCTTGAAAATACACCCGGAGTATTGCAATGATAGATATTTGCATTAACATATGTATTGGATGAAACATTGACAAAAGCAAATAACTGTGCAATACTCTTTGACGGAAACGGTATATCTTGGCTTCGCGTATAAGAAGATTCTATTCTTGGACTAAAAAACACTGGATACCAAGGAGAATTCCAATCAATATTCCCTTCACCTCGATAATCATCAATTATATATTCATTCTTTACGCAACTCAAAGATATGATTATACAAATACATATTAATATGATTTTACCTAGTCTCATTGCTCAATAAATTGATCTAAATTAATAATCCAAATAAGCTACATTATTATTTACTACAATGCTGTATTTATAAGAATATCCCCATTGATATATTCCACCACGCTGAGGAGGAATCTTGATATCATACTTCTTTTCTGTATCCTTATCATTCGCTAAAATGAATGATAGATTAATATCATTAGATGTCTCAAATGGGAGCATTACTCCTATTGCCTGATTATTATTATTAATACTCAATGTCAACTTATCAGTATGCGTGTTTGGTGGATTGATAATGCCCGTTGCAATAGACCAAGAGCCGGCTTTCTCGGTGGGGGCTTCAATTTCTGCCGAGATAAGATTGTTAAATTCAGCGCTGGAATCAAAGTTGAATTCAAAAATAAAATTGCAACAGCATCTTTTTAAAATAACATTAATTGTATTGTCAACGGAATCTTTAATTTCAACACGGCGATAAACTCCCCATACGTAATCATTTCCATTATATATATGGTTGGATATACCAGTATATGGAGTAAAATCGGGTACTTTATCATGAGTTGCATTCATCACCGATAAAACATAAAAGTTATATATACCACGAGTTAAACGCAGGTTATCATGAATTGGAATAATTTTCCCAGTTTTTCTTACTTTGTATATGCTTTTGGCAAAACATTTATTTTCATCGGGACTATCATTTAATTTATAAGCATAGATGTGTACAAATGCATCTGTCGATAAATTTAAAATTTCATTATTATTATTATTAGCTCTAGTGATGGTAATGAAAGGCTCAACTTTTGCATTAAGGTTTATGTCATTGAATATAGTGTCGTAATAGGAGTGGTAAATATCATCAATATTGATAATGGCTAAGTCTTTGCTGCAAGATGCAAAGCCTGCACATAGTAGAACTATTGCGCAACATGATGAGATAAAAGTATATATAGTTTTTTGTTTCATATTCTAACTATGTAAGTTTAATAATTAGGTATTAGTTCTCCATCTTCATTTACTTCTTTCCAAGGCGCAATTTGAGCATCGCCTACATATAATGAATCATTATATAGTTTTAAAGTATACTCATAAGATTTTCCTGCAAGAAACTGATTGTTACTCAATGATGGCAATGATAAAGAGAACTCTTTATAAATATCTGTCGTATCAGTTTTGATGGTGATATACATAGGTATTTCTGATATACTATCTAATGGAAATATAATCTGATGTGAAGTAAGCCCACTACTATTTAATTGAAGTGGTGTTGACGAGTCTAATGAGGTGCAAGGTGATAAAATGCTAGTGTTTAAGTTCCATTGTGATTTATCATTAATCACCGGCGATTCGATAGATGCATATCCAATCCATTTGGCGTCTACATTTGTATCTTCAGTTGATACATTTACTACAATCTGTGTTGCACAGTGTTTAAATTCAACTGGTAATACAGTAGGATTTTGAGTGATATTGGTAGTGACATAATACCATAGATAATCAATACCATTATTGAGTTTATTATTGGTAGAGTTGGTAGCAATACCATTTGAAAATGTAGGAGGTTTTGTAGAAGAGTTTGTCGAAACAAAATAGAAATCATACTTTCCTGTTGTTAAATCTATCACATTTCCGAGATCGGAAGAGCACACGTCTGAACTCCAGTCACATTCAGAAATCTCGTATG
>CAMTOX010000233.1 GCA_947074225.1 uncultured bacterium | reverse complement strand
TCACTATTTCAATACCGGTTTGTTCATCATCATTATCTCCTTTTAAGTTCTCCAAAGAAGAAATGGCACGAATATATGCCACACCACCACCGGGTACAATACCTTCTTCAATGGCAGCGCGTGTTGCACTCAACGCATCGTCTACACGGTCTTTCTTCTCTTTCATCTCTACTTCTGAGGCTGCACCTACATATAGCACAGCTACACCGCCTGCTAATTTTGCTAAACGCTCTTGCAGTTTCTCACGATCATAATCAGAAGTGGTAGCAGCTATTTGAGCTTTGATTTGTTCAATGCGTTGCGCAATATTCTCTTTTGCTCCTGCACCATTTACTATTACAGTATCATCTTTTGTCACGGTAACGCGTTCGGCAGTACCAAGCATCTCAAGAGTTGCTTTTTCCAATTGGATACCGCGTTCCTCAGAAATAACAGTACCTCCGGTCAATACGGCAATATCTTCCAACATCTCTTTGCGGCGGTCGCCAAAACCAGGAGCTTTAACAGCACATATTTTTAATTGAGCACGAAGTCTGTTGACAACCAAAGTTGTCAAAGCTTCACTATCCACATCTTCAGCAATAATCAATAATGGACGACCCGACTGTACCGCTGGTTCCAAAATAGGAAGTAACTCTTTTAAATTAGAGATCTTCTTATCGTGAATTAAGATATAAGGTTTATCCATCTCCACTTCCATCTTTTCTGTATTGGTTACAAAATATGGAGAGATGTAACCGCGATCAAATTGCATACCTTCAACCACTTCAATAGTGGTGTCAGTACCTTTGGCCTCTTCAATGGTGATAACCCCTTCAATAGTTACTTTACGCATAGCATCGGCAATGAGCTTACCAATCACAGCATCGTTGTTTGCCGATATGGCAGCCACCTGCTCAATCTTGTCATAGTCATTACCCACAACATGCGATTGCTTTTTTATATTCGCAACCACTTCTGCTACTGCTTTGTCAATACCGCGTTTCAAATCCATTGGGTTTGCACCTGCAGTAACATTTTTCAAACCTACACTTACAATTGATTGTGCCAACACAGTAGCTGTTGTAGTACCATCACCGGCATCATCACCAGTTTTTGAGGCTACTTCTTTAACTAATTGTGCTCCTAAGTTTTGAACGGCATCTTCCAGTTCAATCTCTTTTGCCACAGTAACACCATCTTTAGTGATATGTGGAGCACCATATTTCTTCTCGATTATAACATTACGACCTTTAGGGCCTAAAGTTACTTTTACAGCATTTGCCAACTCGTCGACACCTTTTTTCAACTGTTCGCGAGCATCTATATTAAATGAAATCTCTTTTGACATAGCAATTTACACATTAATAGTTTTAGTGAAAAATAATTTTTATTGAAAGATTAAAGCGTAGCAAAAATATCCGATTGTTTCATAATCAGATACATTTGGCCATCCAACTCTAATTCTGTGCCGGCATATTTGCCAAATAATACCATATCGCCTGGTTTAAGCACCATCTCTTCATCTTTGGTACCTTTACCCACTGCAATTACAGTTCCTCTTAAAGGTTTTTCTTTTGCTGAATCGGGAATAATGATTCCTCCAATCGTCTTCTCTTCTGCCGCTGCCGGTTGTACTAATACACGGTCGGCCAATGGTTTTACGTTCATGGTTAAAATCTTTTTTGTTCTTATTGATAATATCTTTTTTGTTTTTTTATCTGGTCGTCTTTTTTCGACCTCAATAACTCTATCATTTTTTATACCAATTTCATTTCATGGCAACATTGTCAGATTATATATGTCATCTTGGCACTTATAGGGTCAAACTACAAACCAAACATAAAATAGATAGATAAATGCATGCTTTTGCACATATCTATCCTAAACAATAGTTCGTACTAGATTTTTTCAAAGCGTAACTATGGTCATTTCTCCATTTTATCATAATAACGTTTCACTATGCCATTGACTAAAATATGCTGCCTCTACAGGGCGTTTATAATGTATATACCATTTTACCCATGGCGTCGCTATACAACTATTTAAATTACTGGTATTTGTATTTTATTACGCATAATATAAATGGTGCTAAGTTAAGTTGAAATGTTGCGCTATTTTGAAATAATATCTACACCATTTTATCATGAAAGATAACTTTACTTTATGCTATAATTTAGGGGTTGAATCCATAGATAATTCAACCCCTAAATAATAAATCTGTCCACAAAATATTATTGAACTGAAAGGGATTGTTAATAACTAATTAGTAAATAGATACACAAGCATCGATAAATATAACTATTAAATTATCGGTGTTCAGTTTTTAGAACTCGCCTGAATTATTATTTATTATGCCACCATTAAAGAATAATCTTTTGTGTGGTAATTAATCCACTATTCAATTCAATCTGAATAATATAAACACCTTTTGGTAAGATATTAGTATTTAGGTTTATAACTGGTTGGTTATAATGTTGACTAAATATTACTGTTCCTATTAAAGATACAATTCTAATTTGAGCAATATTCTCTAATGATTCTACTGTTAAAATGGAATTCTCTCTATTATAAATAATTATTTTATTTTGATTTTGTGTATCAATACCCACTGTCGATGGCAAAACATTCAACGATAAATGAATTGTACTGTCACAACCATTATTATTTGTTAGATAGTAGGTGTATATATCGCTTTGTGTATCTTCTCCTATCACTATTTCTCCATAGGTATAAGGAAGATCTGCAGTATGGATTGATAAGGTATCAAAGATTTCATCCGTTTTATTTATGAATAATGTTAAATTATAAACCGTATCGGCAGCACAAATCATTTGTACAGAACGCGTAATAATATAAGGTTCTTCTTGGTATGAATAATCTTTGGTATTAATATTAAAACCATTGTCTGTATAACTTTCGTTAGGGCATAATGTGGCAGTAATAGGTAAAGTTATAACAGCTGCGGTATTATCTATATAAGTTAAGTCAATACTTGCATTAATAGCACCAACGTTATAGTCGGTAGAGCAGTATTTCCAATATACTTCATCGCCATTTGTTAATGGCTGTGCAGCAGCTCCTAATCCGGCAAGAGAACTATTAAGAGCATACATCCAGTAACCAAAGTCATCACTGTCCCATCCGCTTAATGAAAGCCCCCTGCAGTTGTCGGTGAACACAAAATCGTCAATAAAACCGCCAGAGTTATCAATGCTTAAACGTGAATCGGCCTGTTGAATAGCATTTAATAGGTCTAATACCACTTCATCGTTGCCATTCCAACGATATCCCCAAACTATGGCCTTGCCGGCAAAATCCCAATTCACTACTAACACAGCACTATTGCTTCCTGTGCCAACCCAATATTGAATATCCGACTCTACAACCTGTGCTGTAGCCATGTTTGAACTAAAGGTCACAAATAATGAGACCAAAAAGAATAAAGAGAATTTTTTTTTCATTTCAATGTTTATTAAAATTAATAATCTAGGTTATTATCGTTGTTTGAAATGAATAGCAAAAAAGAATTGGTAACAAATGCTGCTCCATCTTGTCTCTATTATAGAAACCAGAGTTCATACCATATAAGAGAATATTAATTCTGCATTTATGTAATATAAGGAGGAGTGTGTTTAATAAATGTTGCCATAGCTATATTCCTCGACAGCTATCCAATAGATGCAAATGGCAGGTCTCCTGACTTACTTCCGTTTATTGAACCCCTTCCCAGTTCCTTAGAACCAGTGGATAGTAGATTTTGTTCAAAACGTTGCTTAATGTTATTAAGCGAAGCTTACAGTAGCGGGTCTGTTCAGGATTTACACCTGATTCCCTTTTCATTCTTTCTCACGATATATCGGTGTGAGATAGAAACCATTTCGGGCGCAACAGTACATTAATATTTTTAAATAGTATATATGATTCTATTTTTTTTGATTACCTATAGGCTACTTATTTCACGAAAATC
>CAMTOX010000232.1 GCA_947074225.1 uncultured bacterium | reverse complement strand
TTCTGACGAGCTCGGTGAGTTCATTGAAAGAAAGTTTAGTTTGCTATAGAAAAAAAGAAATGTTGGCAAGGGTCTCTTCGTGATACGATGGGAGGTAATAGCTTATAAATTCTGGCAATGAGTCGCCTCTGTTTCTATAAGTGTGCCAATAGTAAAGATTATAGCTCTCGTCATTTATTGTGATGGTTGGATTGCTTAGTACATAATTATTTAAAGCTTGACTTAAATCGCTACTAAAATCGGCTCCATCAACTTGATTTGTCCCTTTTATTAATGCAACAGGTGCTTCGTTATTGTAGATACCTCCTTTTGTTATCATACTAGGCTTTGCATAACAGTTGGTTAAGCTGCTACCATTGTTCTTTATATTAAGGATTCTATTTGTCTTGAAGGTTACATAATTCTGTATTGTACTACTTATAATAGTGTCGTTTACAGCATAACAATAATTTATAGAGCTTTTATCGGCATAGCCAATGATGCCCGCAGCATAAGCTTTTGTTGTAGGGTTTGCATGCGATATGTTTCCCGATGCGTAACAGTTAGTGACATTTTTGTACGATTTACCAATGATTCCAGCACTATAAGCACCATCGTTTATAGTGGAAATACCTTGGCAGCTCACATTCCCTCTGGCATAGCAGTTTAATATGTTGTTTATGCTCTCGCCAACTAATCCTCCGGCAAAGATAGTTCCTGTGTTGGTATTGCCATAGACAGTTCCTAAAGCGTAACAATTAAATACAATCGCTGTGGTATAGCCAATTAATCCACCGCTATAACTATTACTATAACCTCTGGCATAAACATCTCCAGTGGCATAGCAATGACTGATGTGTCTATTGCCTATTTCGCCGGCAAATCCACCCGATGCCGTATGTGAATTATTACTTTTTCCCATAACATTCCCTTTGGCATTGCAATATTTTATATCGCAACTACTTACTGATCCTGCAAAACCTCCTGCAGAACAGCGCCCGTTAGTTGTTATTTCTACATTGGCCTCACTTTGGCACTCTATGAATTTGGTGTCGGTAGCTCCTCCAACTAATCCTCCGCACACTCCTTTAACACTTACGGTGTTATTTGTATGACTAATTAATCCGTTACTTCTGGCATTTACAACTCTTGAGTTTACGGCATATCCAATTAAACCTCCTTGATAGCTTATACTTGATGCTGTAGAATTGGTGTAAAAAGAGTCCCAATTTACTTGGATACTTTGTATGTCGGCATTTTCAATATAACCAAAGAAACCACCAATGTGTATTGAGTAACGGCTTGTACTACTCCCCATTTGTAATCCGGAAATTGTATGACCATTACCATAAAAATAACCTTTAAATCTATTAGTTGAATTGCCTATGGGAATCCATGACACACTGTCGTTTGTTAAGTCAATATTACTCTTTAAGCTGTAGTAGGCAGTATTATAGGTGCTATTAGTTGTACTATTGTTTATTAAATTGGCAAAGTCATGTAGTTCTTCTTTGGTATGAATCTGATATGGATTGTTAATGCTTCCATCGCCATATTCAAAGGCACTGACTGTAAGAGTGCACATGCAGACAGTTAATAAAGTTATGAAATTTCGCATAGCTGTTGATTGTTGATTATTAATAAACTTATTCATATATTTAATAATGCAAATATAATACCTTTTCGAATTGATTTATAATATTATTTCATATATTTACTATCAATTTGATACTAAAACTAATATGTGTCTTATTTTTATCTTAAATATATGCTATGTTTGTTTTGTAACTTACTGATATGAAGTGTTTAATTGCGATGTGATAAATTTCAATTAAAAACTTTAATGCATCAACTTTTATTTTTATCTTTGCCACATATAACCGTAATTAATTACATTAAATCTATACTGTCGTTATGATAAACAAAAAGTTATTAGATCCTCAAAGTATTGTTGTGATTGGTGCTTCAAACGATGTGCACAAACCCGGAGGTAAATTGTTGAAGAATTTATTAGAGAGTCAATTTCAAGGGAAAGTCTATGTAGTGAACCCTAAAGAGAAAGAGATTCAAGGTATTGCCTGTTATGCGCGAGTGGAAGATTTACCACAAGTTGACTGTGCCATCCTAGCTATTGCTGCTAAATATTGTCCAGCAACGGTCGATGTATTGGCTAAAGAGAAAGAAACACGTGGCTTTATTATCATTTCGGCAGGCTTCTCTGAAGAGAATCATGAAGGAGCAGAGTTTGAAAAAGCAATTGTAAAAACCATCGACGAGGTAGGAGGAAGCCTCATAGGGCCTAACTGTACCGGTTTCTTAAATGTAAACTATACCGGTGCTTTCGATGCTCCAATTCCTCAACTCAACCCACAAGGGGTAGACTTCGTAACCGGTTCTGGCGCTACAGCAGTATTTATTAAAGAGATTGGTATTACCAATGGTCTTTCGTTCAATAGTGTTTGGGCAGTGGGCAACTCTGCACAAATAGGTATTGAAGAGGTGTTGGAATATTGGGACGAGACCTATCAAGCAGGCGTGAGTCCTTTTGTGAAGATGATTTATATGGAGTCTGTGCGCAACCCGCAGAAGTTATTGAAGCACGCTTCGTCTTTAATTCGTAAGGGATGTAAAATTGCTGCTATCAAATCGGGTAGCTCTTCGGCAGGTAGTCGCGCCGCTTCTTCTCATACCGGTGCCCTTGCCACTTCCGATGTGGCTGTAGATGCACTATTCCGCAAAGCAGGTATTGTACGTTGTTACAACCGTTTAGAGTTAGTGAATGTGTGTTGCATCTTCATGCATCCGGAAATGAAAGGTCGCCGCATGGCCATTATTACTCATGCTGGAGGTCCTGCGGTAATGCTTACCGATGCGCTTTCAAATAACGGCTTAGAGGTTCCTGAAATTAAAGGAGCTAAAGCCGATGCGCTTTTAGCAAAACTTTATCCCGGATCTTCAGTATCAAATCCTATCGACTTCTTGGCTACCGGAACAGCAGCACAATTGGGCGATATTATTGATGCTTGCGAAAACGACTTCGATAATATTGACGGTATGGCAGTGATTTTTGGCAGTCCGGGTCTGTTTGAAAACTGGGATGTCTATGCTTTGCTCGACGAGAAGATGAAAACTTGTAAGAAACCAATCTATCCAATCTTGCCTTCTATCATCAATGTAAAAGCTGAGATTGACGACTTTATCAACAATAAACACCGCATTAACTTCTCAGAAGAGAGCATCTTTGGTTATGCATTGGCTAAGGTGATGAATACCCCAAAACCACAACCGGAGCATCCGGAACTTCCTGTGGTAGATGTGAAAGCGATTCGTGAAGTGATAGAAAGTTGCGAGAATGGCTACCTAAACCTAACCAATATTAACCGTTTGCTCGATGCTGCTGGCATAGATCGTAAGAAAGATGTGGAGGTGACCTCGCAAGCCGATGCTGTGGCAGCGGCTCAAAAAATGGGATATCCTTTGGTAATGAAGGTGTGTGGACCGGTACATAAATCGGATGTCGGTGGGGTAGTGCTCAATGTGATGAATCAAGAAACTGTAGCTACAGAGTTTGACCGCCTCATTAAAATTAAAGATACTTATGCTGTAGAACTTTCGCCCATGTATTCAGGAACTGAAATCTTCATTGGCAGCAGCCGTGAAGAGAAGTTCGGACATCAGGTGTTGTGCGGACTTGGAGGTATATTCATTGAGGTGTTGAAAGATGTGCAGTCGGCATTGGCACCTGTTAGTATTGCCGAAGCTCACAGTATGATAGAACATTTACGTGGTTATAAAATCATTAAAGGAGTTCGCGGACAAGAACCGGTAAACGAAGATCTATTTGCCGATGCCATAGCTCGTGTATCGGCACTAGTTACAGCAGCACCGGAAATTGCCGAGATGGACTTGAATCCACTTCTTGGATCTTCTAAAGCAGTAGTAGCTGTAGATAGATCGGAAGAGCACACGTCTGAACTCCAGTCACATTCAGAAAGCTCGT
>CAMTOX010000231.1 GCA_947074225.1 uncultured bacterium | reverse complement strand
GAGGGATTAAAGAGGGACCAAAGTCGGATATAGGATCCGAATTTGGTCCCTCTTTAATCCCTCTTAGGCAGCTATTTGTAAGGAACTTAGAACAATTGCACAATCACTCACGTATAATTTATAGAATATGCATGAACGGCCATAGCTAAAAGCTACATTCAGAAATTATGGAGTAAGATGCATATATACGCTTAGTGAACGAGAGAAAAGAGGCATCAAAATGAAGCATAGAGTGAAAGTGTTAAGTCAACATAAGAGTGTTTACGGAATAAAAAGAGAGTTCAAAAACACTCTTCAATTATCTATTCCAAAGCATTTATGATACTTTGAGAGTGCTCACAATCATATCTTTTCTATATAAATTCGGGAATTGAGCTAAATAAATTGTACCTTTGCATACATATATAAATATTAAAAACATATTACTTTGGATTTTATAGATTTAGACCTCAATGACGATATATTAGATGGGTTAGACGACATGCACTTTGTTTCGTGTACTCCCATTCAAGAAAAAGCTATTCCTGAAATATTAGAAGGTCACGACCTCCTTGCATCGGCACAGACAGGCACCGGTAAAACAGCTGCCTATTTACTTCCTGTATTAGAGTTATTATCGCGCGGTGAAGAGCCCGACAATAAAGTGAATGCCCTTATTTTAGTGCCCACACGTGAGTTGGCACTTCAAGTCGATCAACTTTTAGGAGGCTTTGCCTACTATACCGACACTACTTGGATAGCCATTTATGGCGGTAACGATGGCATTGCCTATGCCCAACAGCATAAAGCCTTAATGCAAGGTGGCGACATTGCTGTAGCTACTCCGGGGCGTTTACTCTCCATGTTGCGCACGGCCAATGTAGACCTCTCGCATGTGCAGTACCTCATTTTAGACGAAGCCGACCGTATGCTCGATATAGGCTTCTACGACGACATTATGGAGATTATTGGTCATTTACCAAAACATCGTCAAACCTTAATGTTCTCGGCAACCTTTCCTAAAGATGTAGAGAAGCTGGCGCGTCAGGTATTAAACAACCCTCGCGAAGTGAAGATTGCCGTTTCAAAACCTGCCGAAGGAATTACACAAGGGATATTCTTAATGCACGAAACACAGAAGGTGCCATTAATTGCCGAACTCTTTGCACAGAAACAGTGGGGAAAAAGTATTTTGTTCCTCTCTTCGAAAGATAAGGTGCGCGAGGTGTACCGTACCTTGAAAAAATTGAACCTAAAGGTGGCGCAAATGCATTCCGACCTTGACCAGGCTGAACGTTCGCAGGTGATGCTCGATTTTAAAAATAATAAAATTAATATTCTCGTTGCCACAGACGTGGTATCGCGCGGAATAGATATAGACGATATTGAGCTGGTAATTAACTACGATGTACCACATCAGCCAGAAGATTATGTACACCGTATTGGGCGTACTGCACGCGCAGGGGCTAAGGGAGAAGCCATGACACTGGTAACTCCACAAGACAGATATCGTTTTGATAAGATTGAACGCTTTATTGAACGTGCGGTGCCACGTCATATTCTGCCTACTAAAGTGGCCGACATGGCACCAATGGTAGAGGATAAACCAGCCGACAAACAACGCACAGGATATAACAAATTTCACTCTAAAAGCAGCTCTAAAAACTCGGCAAAACCTGGAAATAAGAAACCTTTCAGAAGAAAGAAGCCGGAAAATAAAGGCGATAAATAAAACAACACAAGTGCGACTCACAAAAAGAAGATAATCTTTTGCGAGTCGCACTTCTTTTTAGAGTAGTTAAAACTTAGAGAGTACAAGATGAACGTGTAATAGCAAAGAGACAGCAGTGACGAAATAGACCGACACATAACACCTAAACAGATGAACGCATTCAAGAAGAATAGTTGCAAGAGTAATAAGTTTCATACAATAAAGAGAACATATAGAACTAATGAAGTAGATTAAAAGAGTGATTAAAGAGTGCTCTTTTCATAAAGAAGAGAATAGAATATTAAACATTGCTTATTATAACCCAAAAATAAATCTATCCCATTAAAAACGTTATAACAATTAGCCTCTAATAGTTTAGCTATTTCATGGGTAAAAAATGGAGATAAAGCAGCATGAAGATATTCTAAATTTTGTATCAATTAAAAATTAATAACTATCTTTGCATAAAAATAAACTCTCCTTTTTTGTTACAAAAGCAAGGAAAATCACTCTTACTTAAAAACAAATTTAATATACAATTATGAAATTAAAATCTCTACTTCTATTGTGCTGTGCAGTTATGATTAGTGGCGCAGCAATGAGTCAAACCACATTATGCAATCCTTACATTATCAATGTAAATTTAGACTCAGTTCGTACAGTAAAAACTTCTGAACGCCAATATTTAGACGATTTAGAGTATATGCAGAAAAATGTGAAGCAAAATCAAACCAATTTGAAGAATTGTATTTCCGATATGAAAAACTCATTGAAGAATATAAACAACAGCAATAAAATGACCTCTACCGAACAAGGTTACTTGAAAAAAGAGGTAAAATTACTCGACAAGCATAAGAGCAGTCGCGATAAAGAGATTAAAAATACAAACAAAGAGATTAAAGCCATAAATAAAGATAAAGAGCTATCGGCCAGTGAGAAGAGCGAACGCATGCAACTTCACTACAACCGCTTAGATCAACATAAGAACGAAGAGGGTACTCACGAACGTCGTCGTAACGAAATTCAAGAGAAGAACAAAGAGCTTGAGAATAAACTTCAAGAGAATAATCAAACTGAAATAGAAATTAACAAACGCATTAATGAATTGACATTAAAACAAGAGTCTATGAAACTTATAGCCGAACGTTTGAAAAATGAAATTCAGTTAACAAAGAATATTATCAAGAGTCAACAGTAGAGGCTAAATAAAAAATAGAGATATCCTTCCATAGATGTACTATGGGAGGATATTTTTTTATACCTACCTGAAACTATAACAGAACAATATGGTGTCTCATTAAAGATTTAACGAACTATAAATGAGAAATATATAATAAATAAACCTCCGTATAAAATAGCAACTACCGCACAAAATATGGGTATACATAATGGAGACTCCGAGTCTGAAAACACTGGTGAATGAACTACTTATTTCATATTAAAATATAAAATGAAAAACAACATTTAAAATCTTTAGCATAATAATTGCGAGGAATAATAAGCAATTGTATGTAATATATGATAATTTACAACATTAAAGCATTCCATTTTGTTATACAAAAGCAATTATATTGAAGTAAAAAGATAATAAATGAGCTAAAATACACTTTACCCAAAAACTTAAAGCGTATTTTTAGATGATAAGATAGTATTCAGTTAAAATGATTAGGTATGAAAAAAAGTGGATGGTTGAGCATAGTAGTTATTATGTTGATAACAATGTGCTATAGTTGCAATGGCAATCGGAGAGATTGTAAGAAGGATTTTATATACAACCAATATAATGTGTTGGTGCAAAAACAGAGTGTTTCAAGAGTTCTATTCGAGTCGTTCTTAGATACTTACCAATTACAACATATTACTTTGGAGAGTTTGAGCAGTGAAATTATTGACGACGGATCAAGCTTAGCACTAACCGACAAACAAAAACGTTGGTTATTGAGCGATATATTTGACTACCCAATAGATAGTTATGAGGCCGCTTATTTTGATGTAACACATTTAAACGACTCTATTGTATCTGTAGCTTATTTAGTGAACTTCTATAAAATCCCTGAAGTGTATATTGTTAACTACTCACTCAATAGCCATAACATTAAGGAGGTATTAGATGGTACCGACCTTGATTACTTGAATTGGATTAGGTACGACGAAGAGCAAGGATTCTTCTATAAACTCACAGCACAGAGTAGTTACAACACAGAGAATTATTATTCTGAAATAGAATCGAAGAAGATTAAATAACATAGCGCAGTAACCCATATATAGCAATTATATAAAAAATAGCTAT
>CAMTOX010000230.1 GCA_947074225.1 uncultured bacterium | reverse complement strand
TTGCTATTATGTGGAAAGAGGGTGTAGACGTTTCTATTACCGGTAACTCTACTAATCCAACACGTTTCCAACACCCTGTAGCTGGTACTTATAAGAAAGAGCGTATGCTTGCCAACGAAAGCTACTTCTCGGTAGCTTCTGGTGGTGGTACCGGACGTACTTTACACCCAGACAACATGGCTGCTGGTCCTGCTTCTTATGGTATGACAGATACTATGGGTCGTATGCACTCTGATGCTCAGTTTGCCGGTTCTTCTTCTGTGCCTGCACACGTAGAGATGATGGGATTCTTGGGTATGGGTAACAACCCTATGGTAGGTGCTACTGTGGCAGTTGCCGTAAGCATTATGGAAGCAGCTAAGAAATAAGCTCAATCATAAAAGCTATATATAGAAACTCCTCTGCCGTTTGGTAGAGGAGTTTTTTTGTATATATTTGCAATAATAGATAAAAAAATAATTGCCAATGAAAAATAAATGGAAAGTAAGATTCTATATTTGCCTCACTACTCTTATGGTTACTATTATAGCATCTTTAATCATCACTCTCTATATAGGGTTAGATCATGGTGTATCTATGACTTATCTACAAGATTCTTATACCTGTATAGAGCAATCCAATGATTTATTAATGGAGATGGTGATGCTGGATGAGTTGAACAGAGAAACAATAGAACATCTTATTGAGAATGATTCTTTGTTATCAAGATTTGGTTATATATATAAAAATAATCTTGATACCTTATATTACAATAGAATTGCTTTACGATTTGAAAATGATAAACTGGTGGAGATTATTGTAGATCACTAATAGATTAAAGGGGAGTTCTAAAAACTGAACACGTTCATAGAATTTGATTTTATACAAAACGTTTTTGTATCTCTTTTTATCATCGTGAAGTAATAGATAAAAGCCTATAAAAAACAGATGAAAAGGAAAATTCTAAGTATGACTTACAACTCTTATAAATACTATTATTGCATCTCCTATAATCCATCTGTATAAAAAGATAGTGAACGGTATTTCTTAACTATATATGCAAGAAAAGTATTGAAGAGAAGAGTAAAGAAATCTGTTTTAATGAAGATGTCAATGCAGAGTGAATAATATAGAGAAGCTATTGAAGGGCTTCTTTCAAATAATATGTTGGTAGAATTTATTGACCTGAATAATTATTAATCCGATAAATTAAGAGGCTCATTTATAATAATTATAAATGAGCCTCTTAATTTATTCCCATATCATACTAACTTGAATCTTAAAATCTCCTTGCGAGTCATAACCAACCGATTGCTGCTGATAATTGCTCAAAGGGAAATAAATAGATTGCACTCTATTGTTACTAGTTGGAAGCTTTTGCCAAAGTTGTATCTCTAAACCATCGCGTGTATTAGGCCTATGAATATTTGGTAAGGTTATTGAGAGTGGTAGGGAATCGGGAGTAACAGATTCAAAAGGAGAAGAGTACTCACCATCATACAAAGTGGTGGGGCCACAAGTAATCACAATGAATAGATCTGGCCGAGAAGAGTTGTCCACAAAATCGTGCCACGGCAACTGTATTATATCAACTTGGGTAATGGTAACCGGTGTATTATGATACTCATTTTGGCAAGAGAATAATAATAGAATTAACGACACTGTAATAAGATGTAACTGTTTTTTCATAGAGATAAATAATTAAAAAAAGTATAGTACAAAGATATAATTTTATTGAAGACCATTATTAATAACACTTTTGAAATATACTAAGATACCAATTGATTGATAGTTAGAATTTGGAATATAGCGCTTTTATATTATCTTTGTATGTAAAGAGTGTTAATATGTAATTAAACCAAAATTAATATGAAACAGAAACAGATCTTTTTTATCCTATCTCTAACCCTATTTTTATTGGGCATAGTCCCTCAATTGTCGGCTCAAAAAGAGAACGATCTTATAGAGGTAAAAGTAATAGTTGACGGCATTAGCAACGACAAAGGAGAAATACGTATAGGTTTCTACAACAAACCAGAAGGGGCTTTTGAGGTTAAGAATTCGGTTTATGGCGTACATTTAAAGGCTAAAAAAGGGAAAGTAGAACACATTTTCTATATAAAACCTGGTAACTACGCCATAGGCGTTATACACGACGAGAATAATAATGGTGTCTTGGACTTTAATATCTTAGGAATACCAAAAGAAGATTATGGTTTCTCTGGTAGTGCCACACGTAAAGAGTACGAGAAGGCATTAATAAGAATAGACAAATCGGAAACCATAATTATTAAGTTATAACACAACAGTACATGAATAGTAATAAATATGATGTTATCATTATAGGCTCTGGTTTAGGAGGTTTAACCGCCGGAGCTGCCTTAGCCAAAAAAGGCAAGAAAGTACTTGTATTAGAACAGCATTTTACCATTGGAGGGTGTGCAACAACCTATAAACGACAAGGAATAACCTACGAGGTAGGACTGCATGAGATGGATTGGGGAACTCCAGACCACGACATGAAGCACTTTATATTTAAGAAATTAGGAATTCTTAATAAACTGCCTTTGGTAAAACTACCACAAGTGTGGCGCATAAAAACTGAGTCGGAACAGGTTACCATAGTAGAAGGACGCGAGAATGTTATAGAGGAACTGAGCCGAATGTTCCCAGAAGAGAAGAGAGGCTTGAAAAGATATATGCGAGCAATGAAACACTCCTCGAAACTTGCCGGGCGCATGCCTGCCGATATGAATCTTTTCAGATTTTTCTGTTTCCCTATTACACATCTACCTTTCGTTATTGCCGATATAGTGAGACGCAAAGAGAGAGTAGGACAACGTATGGATAAGTACATACAATCCTCGAAACTCAAGAATATTCTAAATATTAACTCTGCTTATTATACCAATAACCCCTACGATTTATCGTGGAGCTACTACTCTTGTGCACAGTATAACTACTATCACTCTGCTGTTTTTGTGAAGGGTGGCAGCCAAGTCTTATCGGACACATTGGGCGAGGTCATCACCAGCAATGGTGGAGAACTACGCACCCTTTGCGATGTAAACTCAATTACTTTAGAGGGAAATAAAGCCACTGGAGTAACCTATTACGACAAGCGTAAGAAAGAGCATGTTACTCTGCAAGCAAAGCGCATTATTGCCAATACCGACCCTGCTAATCTTTTTGGCAGCATGGTACCTAAAGAGTTACAAGAGCCACACATAGACAAACTAAAACCAGCAACCTCACTTTATACGGTATATATTACCTTTAAAGAGGCTCCCTCAAAGCACTACCATTTAGCTTATTCAAATTTCATTGTTGAAGAAAAAGATTTGAATCAGAATCCTAAGGTATTGTGGGCTTCAATGAACAACAGAGCAGTCCAAGAGCGTCCGTTTGTCTTCGTGGACTACTCTACCATAGATTCCGGACTAGTTCCAGAAGGAGACTGCCGCAGCTTTGGAGTCTTGACAAGCATTACACAACTAGACGAGTGGGATAGTTTAGACCCTGAAACCTACAGCAACAAGAAAGAGGAGCTTGCACAAGCACTCTTTGGCAAACTTGAGAAACATTACCCTGGTATTAGTGAACTTATTGAACGGTATGAAGTTTCTACACCCAAAACCATTCAACGCTACATTCGCACACGGAATGGTACCGCCTATGGATTTGAGAATAAAGACTATATGATGTTGGGACGTACACCCAAGAAGTCTAAAACTATTAAGAATCTCTATTACAGTGGAGCATGGACAAACCCAGGCGGTGGATTCACTGGCGCCATAGTATCAGGGTATCAAACAGCATTAGAGATGAAATTCCCTATGCGCTGGACTATTATCCTGAAAACACTACTCTGCTGTGCTCTAGGATTTATTGCCGTAGAAATTATTATTTTCATTTTAAATCTCATTATAGTGGCATTCTTAAAATAAAATGCTGTTATCTAAAATGTAGTACTTACAGTTCCATACCACCTTATGATGGCAATCGTGAACTGTAATTTCA
>CAMTOX010000229.1 GCA_947074225.1 uncultured bacterium | reverse complement strand
CGAGGTTGCCGAAAATGGCGGGAAACGAAGATGTCATTAATGATGACGCAGTTGTTGCAGGTAGAGTAGTAAATGAGAGATTTATGCATGAGATTTATAATGCGTTAGAGAATGTAGAATGGTGGGGATGGCGGGGGAATATGCATAGGTCTAGATTTAGATAGAGGGGTATCAATATGACACCAATTGAAACAATGGAAAATATTGCAAAATTCATAAGGGGCAGTATAGATGGGTACAGTGCTAATTCATCCAAAGGAGAAATTATAGCTATTGAAGTTTATGCAGGGTTCATGCCAACAAAAACAAGCTCACAAGAAACTCCATCTTGCATTTATGTACTATTAGAGTCCCTTGAAGACAGTAGCGATGATACTCTTAGCACTTGTAAGATTGAAATAGGTTTTAGCATTAGAGATGCTGATGAAACAGAAGGATGGCGCAGTTTATACAATGCTCTAGAACATGTAAGGCACAAACGAACGCCAATACCCTCATAATCAAAACCAAACAATTTCAACTCACTCGGTTCATAAATATTGCGCCCATCAATAACTATTTTCTGATGAATCACTTTTCCTACAATTTCCCAATTCGGCAAACGGAATTCTTGCCACTCTGTGAGCAACAATAGAGCATCGGCATTATTTACCGTATCGTAAATATCCTTTCCATACTCAACGCTGTCGCCTAATATCTTTTTAGCTTCGCTCATCGCGATTGGATCATAAACCCTTACCCGACATCCCGATTTCAATAATGCATCTATAACCACAAGCGAAGGCGCTTCTCGCATATCGTCGGTATTAGGCTTAAAAGAGAGACCCCAAATAGCTACTCGCTTACCCTGCATAGCATCGGCGCCTAAACGAGATTGTAGCTTATGAAACATTACCATCTTTTGGGCCTCATTTACCGACTCCACCGACTCCAAAACAGTCATCTCAGAATCATACTGCTTTCCTGTCTTTATTAAGGCTTTCACATCTTTAGGAAAACAAGAACCTCCATAACCACAGCCGGCATACAAGAATTTTTGTCCTATACGGGCATCACTACCTATTCCCTTTCGAATATTATTTATGTCGGCACCTACCTTATCACATAAATTTGCTATATCGTTCATAAAACTAATACGTGTTGCTAACATTGCATTGGCAGCATATTTTGTTAACTCGGCCGATATAATATCCATAAATATAACGCGGAAATTATTCAATAAGAATGGTCTATATATCTTACTCAACAACTCTTTTGCCTTCTCAGAATCTACACCTACAACTACCCTATCGGGAGTCATAAAGTCTTTTATAGCAGCACCCTCCTTTAAGAACTCCGGATTCGAAGCAATATCAAAAGGAACATCTACTCCACGATTATCAAGTTCACGTTGAATAGCTTCGCGCACTAAATTAGATGTACCAACAGGCACTGTACTTTTTGTAACTATTAAACAGTAGTGATCTAAATGTTCACCTATACTTTTTGCCACTTCAAGCACATAATGCAAATCGGCACTACCATCTACACTCATTGGAGTTCCAACAGCTATAAAAAGCACGGTTGTACCATTTAACACTGAGGTCAAGTCGGTAGAAAAATGTAAACGATTCGCCTTGACATTTCGATCTACCAAAACATCCAATCCTGGCTCATAACTGGGCATTATACCCTCTTCAAGACGTGCTAGCTTTTCTGCATCAACATCTCCACAAGTAACGTTTAAACCTATATCGGCAAAACAAGCACCCGAAACAAGACCTACATAACCGGTCCCTACAATAGTTATATTCATGGCATTATTTTTTATATAAATGAGTATCTCATTGCATTACAATGAGATACTATAAGGTATTGTTAAGTGAATGGATAATTAAAAATAGATATTATTTCTTATCTTCATCAATATCGTCTACATAATATTTATTATTTTGATAATATTTACTATTATGACCATATGATGTGTAACCATAACCATAAGCACCCGATCCACTCTTTGGAATAGGAACATCGTTTAAAATTACATAGAAGTTCAAAATACCATCTTGATATACCTGCTGTACAAACGATTTAAAGAAATTCTTATTGGTTTTGCCACTTCTCACAAGTAATAAGTTTACATCTACCTGATGTGCTAAAGCATAGGAATCGGCTACTAAGCCTAACGGACTAGTATCTATTACAACATAATCATACATCTCTTTAACCTCTTCCAAAAGCTCTTTCAACTCTTTAGAGCGTAAAAGTTCAGCAGGATTAGGCGGTATTACACCCACTGGTAATAAATCAAAACCTAAATCGTCGCGTTTTATTATTGCCTCCTCCAACGTACAATCGCCTATTAAATAGTTCACCAAACCACGATCAATAGATTTATCAATCATATTTGATAAACGAGGATTACGTAAATCTAAATCTATAAGTAATACCTTACGACTTACCAAACTATATATACCACCCAAGTTTATACAGAAGAAAGATTTACCATCGCCCGACTCGGCCGACGTTATCATGACCGATATCTTACTCTTTCGTTTAGCAATAAACTCTATACGAGTACGCACAATTCTAAAACACTCGGCAAATAGAGATTTCGGATGCGCACGTGTAACAACTAAAGCCTTACTACGAGTATGGCGAATATTACCTATAACAGAATATTTAGTTAGTTTATTAATATCGGCCTCATTACGAATAGTAAAGTTCAACAAGGTACGTAGAATAATTAACAAAGCCGGAATAATTAAACCTATAATACCATACATCATATAGGTCTTTGACTTTGTACCACCATTTACAACACGTTGAACACGAGCCGTTTGCAAAATCTTATTATCGGAAATATTAGACGCTTTTCGTATCTGAGCCTCAGAACGCTTTTGCAATAAGAATGTATAATAGTTATCATTAATCTTATAATCACGTTCATAATTTACCATGGCAAGCTCTTTAACTGGTAAATCTTTAACATCAGATATTGTACTACTATACTCACGTTCAAATGAGTTTCGTTCCAAATCTTGAACTTTCCGAACATTATCTATCACCTCCAACAACGTTTGTCTAACATCGTCTATTTGCTTCGTCAACAACACATATTTAGGGTTCTTCTCACCAATATTTGAGCGCTCTACTTGCAAATCATTATACTGTTGAACCAAATTAAGCAATACCGGGTCGGCAACGCCTAAACTTGAAGGAGCAACCAAACCATCGCTCTTTAAATTACCCTTTATATAATCGGAGAGTTGTTTAAAATAGGCATCTTTCAATTTCAACTCACTACGTTTATTATCTAACGTGGTCATTTTGGAATAGATACCACTAGTATAACTATTTACATCGATAATATTATGCTCACGACGATATTGGCGTAAACGCATTTCCGACGACTGTAACGAATCGGAAAGATTTGACAACTGTTCGTCTATAAAATCAATAGTACGTACAGCCTCCATATTTTTATTCTCTAGATCCACCGATATAAACTCATTTGCCAGTGCATTCAAGAAATCTTTGTCGCGCTGAGTTACGTTACCGACTAACGACATACCAACTACCGACGACTGCTCGCCTACATAACTTAAAGCCAAACGCGAAGCAAACTCATTCTCCAAAGATCCTAAATCTCTAAAACGGAATAAAAATGAGATGTTATTATCTAAAGAATAGAGCTTCACTATGGTACCTACAAAGAATTGATTCTCTATTAGCTCACCATAAACTCCTTTACACTCCCAATTATCGTAAATACCACTTTTCTGTTCACCTTCCAATGTAATAACATATTCATCTTTATTCAACATTGTAAAGCGAAACTCATGATGATAAGCCTTCTCCGACAAACCATCTATGATAATACGTATAGGTTCTACACCATATAAGTTATTATTTTTAAAACTACTACGAGCATAATAATCTATCTGGAATGGAAACTTTTTTACTGTGCGACGAATTAACTCGTATGACTCCAACACAAATCATTGTTTTGTATAATTACTATATTC
>CAMTOX010000228.1 GCA_947074225.1 uncultured bacterium | reverse complement strand
TTTAATTTATTAACCAAGCTGGAGAAAGTTGCATTTGCAAGTTGAATTCAGCAATTAATAATTGCTTCCTTACTACATAGTAGTATTAATAGATAACCTTTCAGTTGATAATAAAAATACTATAATAATATGCGACAGTCTATTCTTTTATTCTTCAGTTTGTTTACTTTGTTAGTCAGTGCTCAAATACCTTTAGTTTATCCATCGGTATGGATGAAAGTGGATACTGTATCGGGCGATATGGTATGCCAATCTAAAAGTTCTTATCATTATTTGGGTGCTAAAGTGTCTGACTCCATAGCTACGAAAGAAGTAGTATATGAAAATGGTTACCCAATGCTTCAACTCTCTAATAGTTATTATCAGTTTGAGGGTCAGTTAACTAATCATGTCTATATGTTTATTTTATTCCGTGAAGATGCTTATGCACCAGAACAAGCGTTGTGGCATATTCATTATGATGGCACTTCTTCTTACTCTCTTTCCAATCATAATTATTATCAAAACCATTTCAGCATACCGGGATATAACCAACATGAACATACGCCAAAGTTGAATACACGCAGTTTCAGATTACCTAATCGTATAAACACATTATCTCTTGATACCATTTCTTTGCTCAATTTCGATACGTTAAGATTTGATGGATTATTCGGTGAGTTCTTGCTCTTTGATACGGTGTTGTCTAATGCACAACAACAGAGTTGGCACAGCAGTATCTGCATGAAATATGGCATTACCATGGTTCGCAGTAATTATTTAGACTCTTCGGGCGATACGGTATGGAACTATCGTGAAAACTCTAATTTCTCGCAAGGCGTGGGCGCTGTAGGTCGTGATGATGCACACTTCTTTTATCAGATGCAGAGTCGTATTTTTAATGATAGTATAACATTTAGTTACGACTCTTTATTTGTGTTGCAGCATGAACATGAAAGAAATGCCGGACCAAACCAATCGTTTGTCTTTGTGGGGCATCAAGGCGGCGACGTAGCTTTCTTAGGCGATGGTATAAGAATAGATACTGTTGACTATTGCAGGTATAACCGCATTTGGAAGTTGTTGCCTAACAGCTTTGTGCACGCTAGAAAACTTTATACACGTTTAGCGGTAAGCGACACCACCGGATGGCAAGATTATTACCTCTTCTTTAGTTATGATAGCACTTTAAATAGTAACTATACGGCAAAGATTCTACCGAGAAGTTGTGGTGAAAATTATATTGATTTTAATCCTATCATGGTAAACGATGGTGGCATGTACTTTACTTATGGCTATAGATCTAACGAATGTAATGTACCGGAAATTCTTACTGGTGAAAATGTACCACTTGTTGACTTCTCAGATCTCAATTCTGGGATGACACAACGTGGCGATAAGTTTATTCTATACCCCAACCCTAATAATGGCGAGTTCTATATTGAAGCAATGCTTAAAGAACCCGATGATGTGCGTTTAATGATTTATGATGCTACAGGACGTGTGGTGTACCAACAGGAGTTTAAGCATGGAAATTCATATTATATAATGCCGGTGAGGTTACCTCATAAGGGGGCGTATTTTGCAACAATGGAATTGATGGAGTGCAAACAAAAAAGTCAATTACAAGTGATTGTGCGCTAACCTATTTAAGATTGATCTTATAATAAAACGTGGTTATATACATTGAGATTTAATATGGCATTCTAAAAGGTTATTTTTTTTATATTGCAGAATTATAGGAATGAGTTTTAAAGAATCTATTAAACATACGCTAAAGAATAATCATAATACTGATGGAAGAGCTTCGCGCCGAGAGTAATGGAACTTTTTTATTTTTCAGTCTCTTGTAGCTCTTTTATATACCGTTCTAATGATTGCTCTGGCTATTTTATTATTAAAGAAAGAGTTGGTAATGGTCTTTATTGCCATTTTAATCATATCATTTTTCTTCATGTTTGCATTTTTGCTTTCGCCATCTCTAGCATTGAGAATACGTCGTATGAACGATGCTGGGTATGAAGGCGATAAGTTAAAGTGGCTTATGATCCCAATTATAGGTAATATTTATTTTATGTTCATAATTTGGCCTCCCAGTGTAGGTCCTAATGAATATGGAGAACCTGCCAATGAGGATATTAAGAGCATTGTGAAATAGAGGTCCCGAAATAATGAGGAGGAGTATTGTATATGGAACTCTTTCATTATAGTTGTATATTATAGTACTAAAATATTTCTATGTTGCTACTGGGTGGTAACTTTATCTTCTATATAATCGGGTGTAGATCAATAGACAAAGTAGAGTGAGAACCTAAATCTATTTACTACGTATGAATATAGATTCATATATAAATTCTTCTTTGTGGCTAACAGTATAGCGCACTATTTTTTACTCTTATTCTTCCTAATCTGTCACTATATGAATGTTTTTTCTTCTAAAACTTCATTATAGAAATTTGCCATTGTTTTCTATAAAGCTCCTTTTAAATCCTTGTATAAATGCTATTGTGAAGCCATTCTAGGTAATCAAAATCTTCTTGTCATCCTTTTTTATGCTTTTAATGTGTGTTATCTATATATTTTTATCTAATTTTGACGGCATAAATGAAGCGGCCCTTTAGACCGAATATAGTAACATCTTAGACGATGTATTATGATAAAAGAGTATGATTTTTTAGTGGTTGGTAGCGGAATTGCCGGCATGAGCTATGCTTTGAAAGTGGCTCATAAGGGTAGTGTTGCCATCTTGTGTAAAACAACCTTGGACGAAGCTAATACGGCATTGGCACAAGGAGGTATTTCGAGCGTAACCAATCCGATAGTGGATAATTACGCAAAACATATTGAAGATACGTTGATTGCCGGCGATGGTATTTGCGACTTGCAAGCCGTTGAGAAGGTGGTGAAGAATGCCCCTAAAGAGATTGACCAATTGTTGGAGTGGGGAGTAGATTTTGATAAGGCCCCCGATGGCAGTTTCGACCTACATCGTGAAGGAGGACACTCTGAACATCGCATATTGCACCATAAAGATTCTACCGGTGCAGAGATTCAAATGAGCTTGATAAAACGTATTAAAGCACATCCAAATATTACGGTCTACGATCACCATTTTGCTGTAGATATTCTAACTCAACACCACTTAGGTGCAGTAGTAACAAAACATACCCCCGATGTGGAATGTTACGGCATCTACGCTTTAGATACCCGTTCGCATCATATAAAGACTTTCTTGGCCAAGGTAACCATGCTTGCCACAGGAGGTATTGGCAATGTTTACCAAACTACTACCAACCCTTTGGTAGCTACAGGCGATGGTATTGCTATGGTACACCGTGCTCGCGGTGTGATACAGGATATGGAGTTTGTGCAGTTTCACCCTACAGCCTTCTTCTCTCCTAACTTGCGTCCTTCATTCCTTATTACCGAAGCAATGCGTGGCTATGGTGCTGTATTGCGCACCGTTAAAGGCGATGAGTTTATGCAACGTTATGATGCACGTGGCTCTTTGGCTCCTCGCGATATTGTGGCTCGCGCCATAGATACTGAGATGAAACAAGCCGGTACCGATTATGTCTATCTGGATGTGACGCATAAACCTGCCGAACAAACGCGCGAACATTTCCCAATGATAAATGAAAAGCTATTGGCCAATGGTATTGATTTTACCAAAGATTATATCCCGGTAGCTCCAGCAGCACACTATCTGTGTGGTGGCATTAGTGTGAACGAACATGGCGAGAGTAGCATTAGTAGATTATATGCTGCCGGTGAGTGTGCCAGAACAGGATTGCATGGCGCTAATCGATTGGCGTCGAACTCTTTGATTGAGGCAATTGTGTATGCCGATGCTGCGGCGGAAGATGCGTTGAAGAAGATTGATACTCTGGAGTTTCAATCGGGTATTCCTATGTGGGACGATGCCGGAACACGTTTGCCCGAAGAGATGGTATTGATTACACAAAGCTTGAAAGAGGTACAGCAAATTATGAGCAGCTATGTGGGCATAGTGCGCTCTAACTTACGTCTGAAACGTGCCTTGAGTAGAT
>CAMTOX010000227.1 GCA_947074225.1 uncultured bacterium | reverse complement strand
ACGAGATTTCTGAATGTGACTGGAGTTCAGACGTGTGCTCTTCCGATCTCAAATACAATTATAGTTTCATGGTGAGCTGTACTCTTTTTCGGGCTGTATCTACCTCCATTACTTTTACACGCACTTGTTGGTGGAGATGTACCACTTCGGCAGGATTGCTAATGAAACGGTCTGCAAGTTGAGAGATGTGTACCAATCCATTCTCCTTGATGCCTATATCTACAAAGACGCCAAAATTTGTCATGTTAGTAATGATTCCGTTGAGTTCCATGCCTGGGCGTAGGTCGTCAATGGTGCGAATGTTGGGGTCGAACTCGAAGGTTGAGACGGTGCTACGCGGGTCACGACCAGGTTTCTCAAGTTCGCTAAGAATATCTTTTAATGTTGGCATGCCCACCTGAGCCGATAGGTATTTCTCTGGCTCTATTTGTTGACGCAGTTTAGGCTCTTTAATGAGCTGTTCTACACTACAATTCAAATCTTTAGCCATGCGTTCTACCAAGGCATAACGTTCCGGGTGAACTGCAGAGTTGTCTAGCGGATTGTCGCCATGATCTATGCGAAGAAAACCGGCACACTGTTCATAGGTCTTAGCACCTAATTTTGGAACCTTCATGAGCTGCTTCCGATTGGCAAAGGCTCCATGTTCTGTTCGATAGTCTATAATGTTTTGTGCTAGTTGTGGACCCAATCCACTCACATAAGTGAGTAGTTGTTTGCCTGCAGTGTTTAGGTTTACTCCAACGCTATTTACGCAACTCTCTACCACTTGGTCTAACGAATCTTTGAGTTTGCTCTGGTCGACATCGTGTTGATATTGCCCCACACCAATAGATTTAGGGTCTATTTTTACTAGTTCGGCCAATGGGTCCATTAATCTTCGACCTATGGATACGGCACCGCGCACCGTTACATCGTATTGTGGGAACTCGTCGCGTGCAATTTTTGAGGCAGAATAGATACTGGCGCCACTCTCGCTCACGCTAAAGACCTTCACCTCTCTGTCGAAACGAATGTTCTGAATAAATTGTTCTGTTTCACGACCGGCAGTGCCGTTACCAATAGCAATAGCTTCAATTTGGTACTGTTCTACCAATCGTGCCACCTTACGTGCTGCATTAGCACCATCGTTTTGGGGTGGGTGAGGGAAGATGGCTTCGTTGTGCAATAGCTCGCCTTGTGCGCTTAAACATACTACTTTACATCCTGTTCTGAAGCCTGGGTCTATGGCAAGAATACGTTTTTGACCTAACGGAGAAGAGAGTAAGAGTTGGCGTAAGTTTTCGGCAAACATGCGTATGGCTTCGCCATCGGCTTTTTCTTTGCTGCTAGCTGCAAATTCTGTCTCTAACGATGGTTTGAGCAAGCGTTTATAACTGTCGGTAATAGCATCGGCCACTTGAGCAGCCATCTCATTATCGGCTTTGATAAATATTTTATCCAACCGTTCAAGTGCGTTATCTTCATCGGGGCTAATGTCTATGCGTAGAATCTTTTCTGCCTCTCCACGGCGCATGGCTAGTAGACGGTGCGAGGCTATGCGTCGCAGTGGTTCCTCCATCTTGAAATAGTCACGGTACTTATCGCCCTCCTCCTCTTTGCCTTTAATGACTTTGCTGGAGATGATAGCCTCACGAGCAAAAATGGCGCGTAGTGCTTGTCGAGCAATGCTATTCTCATTGACCCATTCGGCAATAATATCGCGAGCTCCGCTCAATGCTTCCTCAATATCTTTAACCTCCTCTTTTACGAATAGTGCCGCAAGTTGATTTGGATTCTCATTGTTTTGCTGCATAATACGTTTTGCTAAAGGCTCAAGCCCTTTTTCGCGCGCTATTTGTGCGCGTGTACGACGTTTGGGCTTGTAGGGTAGGTAGATATCTTCTAGCGCAGTGCTGTCCCAACAGTCTTCAATGGTGCTTTTGAGAACATCGGTAAGAGCGCCTTGCTGTTCTATGACTTCAATGATATGCTCTTTGCGTTTAACAAGTTCGGTGAGTTTTTGGAACTCGGTATTTATGGTTGCTATTTGTACCTCGTCCAATCCTCCGGTGGCTTCTTTGCGGTAACGACTAATAAAAGGTATAGTAGCCCCCGATTCTAGGAGCTCAACAGTGGATATAATCTGTTTTTCCGGCAAGTTTACTCTCTTGGAGAGTATTGCTGAAAGGGTAGGGTTCATAATAAATCTATTTGTTGATTAAAATTCAATGTCTCTTTATGTGTGGTTTTGAGGCAATTGCTTTTATATTGAATATATAAGAGCTAAATATGTGCCGAATGTTGATTTATACACAAAAGTAATCTTTATTTTGTTTCAAATAGCTAAAAATATTACTATCTTTGCATAATCATAATTTTAAGGTATTGTACAGTATAAAAAGTTTAAGTTTAACAAAAGATTATCTAAAATGTCATTGAGATTTAAAGCATTAGAAGAGGCCTTGTCGCACAAGCCTCAAAATTGGGAATACCCCGCCGAACGCTCTTCGGAGTTTTTTGGCCGTTATGTATTCTCTCGCGATGTAATGAAAGGTTACATGTCTCGCGAAGTTTATGAAGCACTAATCGAAACAGTAGATCATGGTAAACCTTTGAGTCGTGACATTGCCAATGGTGTTGCGGCTGGAATGAAGCAGTGGGCTCTTGAAATGGGCGCCAAACACTACACACACTGGTTCCAACCTTTAACTGGAGCTACTGCCGAAAAACATGAAACATTCCTTGACTTTGATGGTCGTGGTGGTATGTTGGAAGATTTCTCGGGTAAGATTCTTTTCCAGCAAGAACCAGATGCCTCAAGTTTTCCTAACGGCGGTATTCGTTCTACTTTCGAGGCACGTGGCTATTCGGCTTGGGATCCGTCGTCGCCTGCATTTATTTATGGCGACACATTGACTATTCCATCTATTTTTATCTCTTATACCGGCGCTGCATTAGATTATAAAACGCCATTGTTGAAATCTATTAAAGCACTTTCTGAAGCTGCGGCTCCTGTATGTCGCTATTTCGATAAAAATGTAAAACAAATTGTCACCAACTTAGGTTGGGAACAAGAATATTTCTTGGTCGATGCATCTTTGGCTGCAGTGCGTCCCGACTTAGCTTTGACTGGACGTACGCTTATGGGACATGAGTCGGCAAAGAATCAACAACTTGAAGACCATTATTTTGGTTCTATACCTTCGCGTGTGTTACCTTTTATGGCAGAGTTGGAGGTAGAGGCTCTTAAACTCGGTATTCCTGTAAAAACACGCCATAATGAGGTGGCTCCAAATCAGTTTGAATTGGCACCTATCTTTGAAGAGGTGAACTTGGCAAACGACCATAACTTACTCTTAATGTCGTTGATGGATAGAGTAGCCGAACGTCATAATTTCAAAGTGTTATTGCACGAGAAACCTTTTAAAGGAATTAATGGATCGGGTAAACATAATAACTGGTCAATGTGTACAGATCAAGGTGTAAACTTATTGTCGCCAGGTAAAGATGCCTTGTCGAACTTGCAGTTTATTACTTTCGTGGTGAACGTTTTGATGGCTGTGTATAAACATAATGGTTTATTGAAAGCTTCTATTAGCTCTGCAACGAACGAACACCGTTTAGGTGGTAATGAGGCGCCTCCTTCAATAGTGTCGGTATTCTTAGGGACTCAAATTAACCAAATCTTAGATAAATTGGAAGCCTCTACTACCGACGAAGCAATAGTGTTCGATAAAAAGGTGGGTCTTAAACTTGGAGTGGACCATATTCCTGAACTTTTGTTGGATAATACCGACCGTAACCGTACTTCTCCATTTGCTTTTACTGGTAATCGTTTTGAATTCCGTGCCGTTGGTTCCACTGCTAACTGTGGTGCTTCAATGCTTGCCTTGAATAGCGCTGTTGCCGATCAATTGTTGGACTTCTATGCCGAGGTAGAAAAGCATATTGCAAATGGTGAGGCTAAAGAACGCGCTATCTTTACAGTGGTAAGAGAATATATTAAAATCTGTAAACCTATTCGTTTTGATGGCAATGGTTATAGCGAAGAGTGGAAAGAAGAAGCTAAAAAACGCGGC
>CAMTOX010000226.1 GCA_947074225.1 uncultured bacterium | reverse complement strand
ATAATCATGACTCTTTTGTATATAATTTAGTTGAATATTTGCGAGAGATTGATAAAACGAGTATTACAGTGGTTCAAAATGAGGGTATATCTGAGATAAACCCATTAGCATTTGATGGCATACTATTATCGCCCGGAGCAGGTTTACCATCGGATTATCCAGAAACGTCTCAATTAATAGAAGAGTATTGCCATAAGCTCTCTTTCTTAGGTATTTGTCTTGGTCATCAAGCCATAGCACAACACTTTGGTGCTACTTTAAAACGTCATACCCGTCCCAAACATGGACATAGCAGCACTCTTAATATTCTTATTCCTGAGGATATACTCTTCTCTGGAATTGATTGTAACCCTACCATAGGACGTTATCACTCATGGTGTATAGATTCTAAACATATTGGCGAGGAGTTAGAGGTGCTCGGGGTAGATGAAGATAAGAACATTATGGCTATTCGTCATAAGAAGCTACCTATATGGGGATTGCAGTTTCATCCAGAATCAATCATTACCACTCATGGTAGAGAGATGATAAGGAATTGGGTAGATCAGTTATAAGATATATTCTACGACCACCATTAAAACAGAACAGCTGGCTACTCTATTGAAGTATCCAGCTGTTCTGTTACAAAATATGTTCTTAGTGAAGATTATTCTTTATTTGTTGACGTTTTCACTTTCATCTTAAAATTTTTCTCCTCTTTAAGATCTTTCTTATCGTATGCATCTACAATGCGTTGCACCAATTTATGTCTGACAATATCTTGTTTAGAGAAATAGATAGTAGCAATTCCTGGAACCCCTTCCAATACTTCTGTAGCATCTCTAAGTCCAGATTTTTGAGATGAGGGCAGGTCAATCTGAGTCAAATCGCCAGTAACAATCATTTTCGATCCGAACCCTAAACGTGTAAGAAACATTTTTATTTGCTGTTTAGACGTATTTTGAGCCTCGTCCAGAATTACTACAGCATCGTTAAGAGTTCTTCCTCTCATAAATGCCAGAGGGGCAATCTGAATGGTTCCATTCGTGAGGTAATCATTAAGTTTATTTCCAGGAATCATATCTTGTAGTGCATCGTATAAAGGTTGAAGATAAGGATCAATCTTCTCTTTCATATCGCCAGGCAGGAATCCCAGTTTTTCTCCAGCCTCTACAGCAGGTCTGCTTAATATAATTCTTCTTACCTCCTTACTTTTAAGTGCTTTTACAGCTAATGCAATTGCCATATATGTTTTACCAGATCCAGCAGGTCCAATAGCAAACATGAGGTCATTCTCATGAAATGCTTTTACAAGAAGTTTCTGGTTTGGTGTTCTGGCAGCAATCATCTTACCTGCAACACCATGTACTACTAACTTTTCAGTAGGTTGTTCAATCTCTTTATCTTCTTTAATAATAGCGATGATTTGATCTTCGTCTAATGTATTTGTAGCACTACAGTAGGTTGCTAATGCCTTAAGCTGCTGTTCCATTTTATTTACTTCAGCAGCTTTGCCCACCATTTTCACTATATTTCCACGAGCAACTATACGCATGGTAGGATGTAAATCTTTAATCAGACGCATATTACTATTGTTTACACCATAAAAAACGGTTGTATCAACATCTTCAGGAAGAATAAAAAGTTGTTCAGTCATATAGAGTGGTAAATTTAAAAATGTCAAAAACAAAAAGATAGAAGATCCTAAAGATCTCCTATCTTTTTCTATTTAATATGGAATTATTTAATCATATTTTCTACCTTAACAGCCACCTGTTCAGGAGTGAATCCAAGCTTCTCGTCCAAAATATTATAAGAAGCAGAGAAACCGAAAGAGTTAAGACCAAATATTTCACCATCGGTACCTACTAAACCAAGAAGGTTAATTGGTAATCCTGCTGTTAATCCGAAACGTTTCACATTCAAAGGTAATACTTCATCTTGGTATTCTTTACTTTGTGAGCGGAATAAGCCTTCTGAAGGTACAGAAACAACTCTAATCTTATACCCTTTTTGACGAAGGATATCGGCAGAATCACAAAGTGTAGACACTTCAGAGCCAGAAGCAATAAGCACAACTTGTGGATTCTCGTCGGTAGTAACAACATAGGCTCCACGTGTAGCTTTTTGAGCCATTATTTTGTTATCGCCAGGTAGGTCTTTAATATTTTGTCTTGATAATATCAATGCAGAAGGTGTATTGATATTGTTCATAGCCAATTCATAACATACAGTTGTTTCAAATACATCGGCAGGACGTAAAACTAACATAGAGTTATGTCCGCTATGGTTTTGAAGTTTCTCCATCAATCTTATTTGAGCCTCTTGTTCTACTGGTTCATGAGTAGGTCCATCTTCACCAACTCTGAATGCGTCGTGCGACCATATAAATTTCACTGGCAATTCCATCAGAGCAGCCATACGAATGGCAGGTTTCATATAATCTGAGAATACAAAGAAAGTGGCACATGCAGCAATAACTCCGCCATGCAGTGCCATACCAATGCATAGACATGCCATAGTAAGTTCTGATACACCAGCTTGTAGAAATGCTCCAGTAAAGTCGCCATTCTGCATGGCATGTGTATGTTTCAAGAAGCCATCTGTCTTATCAGAGTTAGAAAGGTCGGCACTAGAGACAACCATATTCTCTACTTGTTGCGCTAAAAGTCCAAGACAAGCTGCCGATGCAGCGCGTGTAGCTTGGTTAGGTTTCTGTTCTAATTGAGACCAATCTATTACAGGTGCTTTCTTAGAGAAGAATGTTTCCATTTTTTTGGCAAGCTCAGGATTTTCATTTTGCCAAGCTCTGCTCTTCTCTAATTTATGTTGCATTAGATTAATGAGTTCTAATTTTCTATTCTCAAATACCTCTTTAGTAACATCAAAAAGTTGGAAAGGATCATTACAAGCAGCTCCAAGATTCGTTATCGTATTTGTATAAGCATCTCCTCCAAGTGGAGCTCCATGAGTAGCACAATCATTTTCATAAGAGCTACCATCAGCTTTACGTGCTCCTAATCCCATAATTGTTTTACCAATTATTAAAGTAGGTTTGTTATTTTCTTGTTTCGCATCTCTTAAAGCTTTGCGAATAGCGTCTATATCATTACCATTAATTTCAATGACGTTCCATCCCCAAGCTTTATATTTCATTGCCACATTTTCAGTTGATACTTCATCTACAGATGTTGACAATTGAATATTATTAGAATCATAGAACATTACCAAGTTGTTTAATCCAAGGTGTCCAGCAATTCTACCTGCGCCTTGAGATATTTCTTCTTGAATACCTCCATCGGAAATATAGGCATAAATTGTCTGATTCATTTGTCCTTCAAACTTTGCGTTAAGGAATTTTGCTGCAATAGCAGCCCCTACAGCAAAGGTATGTCCTTGTCCTAAAGGTCCAGAAGTATTCTCAACTCCTCTTACGACATCTACTTCAGGGTGTCCTGGAGTTACACTCCCCCATTGACGAAATTGTTTTAAATCGTCCATAGAATAACGTCCGGTACATGCTAAAATAGAATAAAGCATTGGCGACATATGTCCAGGATCCATAAAGAAACGGTCTCTAGCGCTATAATATGGATTATTAGGATCATACTCAAGAAATTCTGAGAAAAGCACAGTAACAAAGTCTGCTCCTCCCATGGCACCACCCGGATGTCCCGATTTAGCTTTCTCTACCATAGATACTGAAAGTATACGTACATTATCGGCTACTTTCTTAAGTTGTTCAACGGAATTCATTGTATTTCAATTATGGATTAATAAATTAGATTTCTGTTTATCTGCGCTTAAATGATATATGCAAATTCAAATAATTACTTAGCATTTCAATTCTATGTAAATAGTATTGCTTTGATTTGGATATTGCTTTGTAAATAGTCACTTAAAAGTGTAGTTATTAATCACCTATACAAATCTCATTAAAATACTAAATCAATACAAAGAATAAATTTTCGTTGTAAAAATTCAAAAGCACTATAGAATCTAGTCTTTAGAATAGGCCTATAACATCATATATAACCATTCAAAAATATTGCCGCAAAGATAAAAAAAAGATTTTGTTCATTTTCAGTGATTTAAGAGTTTGT
>CAMTOX010000225.1 GCA_947074225.1 uncultured bacterium | reverse complement strand
TGAATATGGCAATTTGAAAGTAAATATTGATAGAGAGTTGATATACATCTATGACCCTATCTCTAAAAGTATTATACATTTATTTGATTCAGAGTTATATAAATGCTTTAAATTGCTATAATTATGAATAGTTGCAACGTTGCAAGGTTTTTTGGAATTTAAGATAGCTTTCCCTGCAAAATGTTTGGAAAAAGGTTCGGATCATCCATTCTGTCTTACATTTGCAATACGAAAACAACAAAAAGTTATATAGCAATGAAAAAATTCATCTTAACAGTCTTCATCTTAGTGCTAGGTTTAGTTTCAGCATCTACCCAAAATTTTAGGAATTCATCAGATAATAGCAGTTCTAGTTCAATAACGCAACAGAGTGAATCTGCTACCATTACATTTAAAAACAAGTCAGATTATAATATGACTTTAAAAGTGATGTATCATGGTGGAGGTTTATATAAAACGGTTACTCTTTCTCCGCAGTCTAGTAGAGTTGTCAGTTTTAGCCGTTCGAATAGTTTTAAATTAAAAATTAAGGCGGTTCACAATGGAAGCACATCCTACCATAATGGAGGAAATTTCTCGGTGACTTGTACCTCAACAGAATGGACTGAAGGCGAAATATCATTTATGTTATCGATTTATGGAAATGGATTAGGACCTTCTATTTCTGCTAAAGAGTTTGAAAGTAATAATTAAATAAAATAAAAATGATTCAGTCATCAGAAAGAATATTTTCGCATATTAAAAAAACATATGTATATAAACAACAATAAAAATGGAACAAAAACATCATTTTAGAGGCTTGACCGATGCCGAAGTGCTAGAAAGTCGTAAGAAACATGGTGCTAATGTACTTACTCCACGAGAGGAAGAAAGTGCATGGCAAAAAATTAAGGATTGCATGCATTTTTGGTTGCTTAAGTTTGACTTGGCGATCTTTATGCTTACATTATTGGCATCTATTATCCTCCCTGTTACAGGTATTTACAGCCATGAAGGATTATGGATTGCTCCTGTTTTGGCAATAATACTATTCCTCTTAACTTATTTAGTTGCATATCTAGGTGGAGATTGGAATGAAGAAGATGAAGAATTCGAAATAGACTCACTATTTGCAATTCTTCTGTTTGCATTATTACTCTCTGGGGCTATTTCATTTTACAATGGTGTTATTGCTACTTCTTCTATTGCCTGGAATGAATTCTTTGAGCCAATCGGTATCGCCGTAGCCGTATTATTAGCGACTACAGTTGCTCATATTCTAGAGGCTCAGAATGAAAAGACATTCAAAAGTCTTAACCTAGTTAATGATGACACTCTTGTAAAGAGTATCCGCAATAATAATGTGTGCCAAGTACCACGTAAAGATATTGTTGTTGGTGATGTAATTCTTGTGGAAGCCGGCGAAGAGATACCTGCCGATGCAGAACTTCTAGAATGTATGAATATCACCATGAATGAGTCTTCACTTACAGGAGAACTTCAGTGTGCTAAAACGATTAACCCTAAAGAATTTGACAAGGACGCTACCTATCCTTCCAATCACATAATGAAGGGTTGTACTGTTATGGAAGGTGATTGTATCGCAAAGGTTTTTGCTGTTGGAGACTCTACTGCATGTGGCAAAGTGTTTGAGGCAGCACAAGTTAAAGATGGTGATGCTACACCACTTAGCGAAAAACTCAATGAATTGGCAGGTCTTATAACAAAGACGAGCTACATTCTCTCTATTATCATTGTACTTGGTCGCCTTATCCGCTATGCAATACTTCAACCAACAGTAAATTTAACGAACCTTATTGTATTCACTGCCGGTTCATTAGCTATTGCAACAGTAGTGTACTTCATTCTTAATAAGAAAAAGAATGAAGATAATGAAGAAAGTATAGAACTTTGGCAAGTACTTACATTTATGATAATACCAATCATTGGTGTAGTATCTTATTTTGCAACCAGTACTGCCGGTGTTACAGATTGGGCTGACCTTATTAAGTGTGCATTAGACTCTGTCATGATTGCTGTTACACTTATTGTAGTTGCTGTTCCCGAAGGTCTTCCTATGGCTGTTACTTTGAGTCTTGCGTTCAGTATGAAACGACTTATGAAGCAAAACACTCTGCCACGTACAATGCATGCTTGTGAAACAATGGGAGCAGTTTCTGTTATATGTTCAGATAAGACAGGTACTCTTACACAAAACCAAATGAAAGTTGTTGATACTTGTTTTGCAGAATTGAAGGATCAGAAACTTGGTGAAGACAAATCATCAGCTCTTCTCAAAGAGTGTATCGCCATCAACACTACAGCAAATCTTGATTTTGAAGATAAAAGCAAGATAAAGGCAATTGGTAATCCTACAGAAGGAGCACTTCTTTTGTGGTTAAATGATCATGGAGTTAATTACCTTAATATACGAGAGTCTCTTGATGTTATCGACCGTCTTCAGTTTACAACCGAATTGAAATATATGGTCACAAGTGTCAAGTCGGATGTTACCGGTAAGAGGATTGTCTACGTCAAGGGAGCTCCTGACATTCTGATGAACTTATGCAATATATCGGATGCCGAAGTCCAAAATTACAATGATAAGCTCGCTGAATATCAGAGTCATGCAAATCGTACTCTTGCATTTGCTTACAAAGAGCTTAATGATAGTGATGATATCTTCACTGATGGCAAACTCAATATCAAAGATCTTAATATGATGGGGATTGTTGGTATTGAAGATCCAGTTCGTACTGACGTGCCATCGGCAATTGAAGATTGTATCAAGGCTGGTATTCAAGTAAAGATTGTAACTGGTGATGCTCCGGGAACTGCTAAGGAAATTGGTCGTCAACTTGGACTTTGGACTTCACAAGATACAGATGAAAACATTCTTATAGGTACAGATCTTTGTGTTATGAGTGATGAGGAATTAAAAAATTGCCTTCCAAAGGTGAAAATCATTTCTCGCGCTCGTCCTAATGACAAGGAACGTGCTGTGCGTTTATTAAAAGAGCTTGATTACATTGTTGCTGTAACAGGTGATGGAACTAATGATGCTCCTGCTTTAAATGCAGCGAATGTTGGTTTGTCTATGGGTGATGGAACTGCCGTTGCAAAGGAAGCTAGTGATATGACTATTATCGACAACTCATTCAGTACTATTGCAAATGCAGTAATGTGGGGACGTTCTCTATATAAAAACATCAGGCGTTTTATCCTTTTCCAGATGACCGTAAACGTGACTGCATGTCTTATTGTTTTGATTGGTGCATTTATCGGTTCTGAGTCACCTCTTACTGTGACACAGATGTTGTGGGTAAACCTCATTATGGATACTTTTGCTGCACTTGCATTGGCATCTTTACCTCCTACAAAGAAAGTTATGGAAGACAAACCACGCTCTGTAAATGAGAATATTCTTAAAGGCATGGGTAAGGGTATTATCGGAGTGGGTGGAATCTTCACGATATTGCTTCTTGGTATTTGTATCTTTTTCCAGCATACTGATATAACATATGCAGGAACATTAATGGATGTTTTCAAAGGAAACTTCACATGGGGAGCTGATGATGGTCTGTCAGAATACGAGCTTGGATTGTTCTTTACAATATTCGTTATGCTTCAATTCTGGAATCTCTTTAATGCAAAGGCATTCATGACCTCAAGTTCTGCTTTCAAGGGGATCTCTTGGAAATACACCAAGTGGTTTATCCTAATTGTGTTAATTATCCTTGGAGGTCAAATCGCAATGACTGAAATACCTGGACTTCAAGAAATGTTCAATGTTCCAAAAGGTGGTGTTAATCCAATAGACTGGTTTATCATCATAGGTTCAACTTCTTTTGTTTTGTGGATTGGTGAATTGGCACGTTTGAAAAAATAAGTAGTCAGCCCTTGTAAAGGCTAACTGCCTATTGTACAATAATATAATTGCAAATCTGCAATGTTTTGGTAAGCATCCGATAAAATACGTCTTGAATAAATCAAACTTTAAGTAGAAGATTAAATTTTTATTACTGTCCGCTAAACATTTAAGGCCAATATGATAAAAGGGCTGATACTAATAATAAGTGTCAGCCCTAAATGTTACATTTGTTTTTACCACAAAA
>CAMTOX010000224.1 GCA_947074225.1 uncultured bacterium | reverse complement strand
TGTTCTTTTTGATTCAATGCCCTTTCATGCTGAAGCATGGGTAAAGGTGATGGTTGAACAAGGGATACCATTTACAGCGCACGATGCTTATATGAATGAGGGTCGTACCGGTGCTTCTACAATAAACGAATATTTTCTAAAATATAAAGGTCGTGAGGCAACAACTTCCGAGATTGAAGCGTTATATAAGCAGAAAAGTGATTATTTTAATCAGATAAATAAAATAACACCAATACCCACTATCGAGAAAGTATTACATTTCTTACGATTAAAAGGGGTAGAGTGTTTTGTTGTTACCGGTTCAGGTCAACGTTCGTTGTTTGATGTGTTAGATACTTATTTTACAGATATTTTTTCTGTGGATAAGATGGTGACCGCCTATGATGTCAAGTTTGGTAAACCACATCCAGAGCCTTATTTGATGGCTTTAGAGAAGTCGGGTTTACACCCTTGGGAAGTGTTGGTTGTGGAGAATGCTCCTTTAGGAGTTAAGTCGGCAGTGGCTGCCGGTTTGTTTACTATAGCTATAAATACAGGAATATTATTTCCCCAGGAGTTGGCTCAAGAGGGAGCTAATCTAGTTTTAGATGATATGAAATCTCTATTAGAAATTTTAGAAGTTATATTATGAAAAAGAGAGGTTTATTATTACTATTCTGTTTTTTGTTCTCTTCTTGGAGTTTGATTGCTCAAACACCAGAGGAGATTAACGATGATGGGAAAAAAATAGATAAACCAAAACTTGAGAAATCAGATTATATTCCCGAAATACATGGTACGGTAAGAGCAAAATATGAATATGAGCCGCAGATAAACAAGCATAGATTTCAGGTTCGTAATGCTAGGATAAGTTTTACGGGCAATGTGTTGCCAATTGTGGCCTATAAGTTAGAGGTGGATTTGTCGGACGAGGGACGTATGCGTATGCTCGATGCATATGGTAGAATATTTCCTGTTAAGGGATTAGATTTAACCTTTGGTCAGACTAAAATTCCTTTTAGTACCGATAATTTGCGTTCGCCCCATAATTATTTCTTTGCAAATAGATCTTTCATAGCTAAGCAAGTAACAGGTTTTCGCGATGTAGGATTTATGGCAGGATATGAATATAAAGAAGTATTTCCATTTCATATCACTGCAGGTATTTTTAATGGTTCAGGATTATTAAATCAGAAAGATTGGCATGCAGAGTTTAGTTATGCTGTGAGGTTGGTGCTTAAGCCGGTGAAGTGGATTAATGCAGCACTAAATTTTCAATCTATTGAACCGGAAAAGTTGCGAATGAATCTTTATGATGTATCTTTGTTTAGTGATTTTTATGGCGTTCATCTAGAGGCTGAATATCTATATAAAACCTATCAAGGTAATGTTTTTGTCCCTACGCAAGCATTTTCATGTTTTGGTGTTTACGACCTGCATCTGCCAAGAGTATTCCGAAAAATATCTTTTTTGGTGCGTTATGATATGATGACCGCCAATAATAGAGGATATGTTACCGAAGCAAATGATTATATAGTTGATGATATTGCAAGACATCGGTTCACAGGAGGTATAACTTTAAGTTTAGGCGTGCCTTTTCAGGCAGATATACGATTAAACTATGAACAGTATTTTTATGAAGATTGGCATTTAGCCGATGAATCTCAGTTAAATAAATTAGTAGCCGAATTGGTTGTTCGGTTTTAGATACAAACAATAACCTTAAATTATAAAGATATGTATAATGAATTTCAAAAGTATTTAGCTTCTGAGCTACAGAGTATTGAAGAAGCTGGTTTGTACAAAACAGAGCGTTTAATAGAATCACCTCAAGGGGCAGATATTGTAGTAAATGGTAAGCATTTATTGAACTTTTGTGCTAATAACTATTTAGGATTAGCCAATAATCCAGAATTAATTGCTGCGGCAAAAGATGCTATGGACGATCGTGGTTACGGTATGTCGTCAGTGCGCTTTATTTGTGGAACGCAAGATCTTCATAAAGAATTAGAGGCTTCTATAGCTAAATTCTTTGGTACAGAAGATACTATTTTGTATGCTGCATGCTTTGATGCTAATGGTGGTGTTTTTGAACCTTTATTGGGCGAACAAGATGCTATTATTTCCGATGCATTAAATCATGCCTCTATTATTGATGGGGTGCGTTTATGTAAAGCACAACGTTTCCGTTATGCAAATGCCGATATGGCAGATTTAGAGACTCAATTACAGGCAGCCTCTAAATGTCGTTTTAAACTAATTGTTACAGATGGTGTGTTCTCAATGGATGGTAATGTGTGTCCATTGGATAAGATATATGAATTGGCAAATAAATATAATGCCATGGTAATGGTTGATGAATCACACTCTGCAGGTGTTGTAGGTCAAACTGGTCGTGGTGTTACAGAGCAATTTAATTTACGTAGCCAAATAGAGATTATTACAGGTACTTTAGGTAAAGCTTTCGGTGGTGCAGTAGGTGGATTTACTACAGGTAAAAAAGAAATCATCGATTTGTTGCGCCAACGTTCACGTCCTTATCTTTTCTCAAACTCTCTACCTCCTATGGTAGTTTCAGCAGGTATTAAGATGTTTGAAATGATGGATCGTACTAATGAATTGCAAGATCGTTTGCATGCAAATACAGATTACTTCCGCACTAAGATGTTGGCAGCAGGTTTTGATATTAAACCTACTCAGTCGGCAATTTGTGCCGTAATGCTTTACGATGCGAAATTATCGCAAATCATGGCTTCTCGTTTACAAGAAGAGGGTATTTATGTAACAGGATTCTACTATCCTGTAGTACCAAAAGATCAAGCACGTATACGTGTGCAAATTTCTGCCGCACATAGCCAAACACAATTGGATCAATGTATTGATGCTTTTGTAAAAGTGGGTAAAGAATTGTCGGTGATTAAATAATAAAAGAAAGATATTATATAACCAATACATGAAAGCATTAGTAAAGAAGAATCCAGGAAAAGGATTGTGGTTAGAGGATGTTCCAGTACCAGAAGTGGGAGTGAACGATGTAAAGATAAAGATTAAAAAGACTGCTATTTGCGGTACTGATTTACATATTTATAAATGGGATGAATGGTCGCAAAAGACTATTAAAACTCCTATGACAATTGGTCATGAGTATGTAGGTATAGTAGCAGAAGTGGGTCCAGGAGTTCGTAATATCAAGGTAGGCGATCGTGTGACTGGCGAAGGTCATATAGCATGTGGACATTGTCGTAATTGCCGTCGTGGTAAAGAACATGTATGCGAAAATAGCATTGGTGTAGGTGTACACCGTGATGGTGCTTTTGCTGAGTACTTAGTAATTCCAGAAAGTAATGTAGTGAAATTAGACGATCGAATATCGGACGAGATGGCTGCTATAATGGATCCATTTGGTAATGCTACTCATACTGCTCTCTCTTTTCCATTGTTAGGAGAAGATGTTTTGATTACAGGTGCAGGATTAATCGGTACTATGGCCACTGCTATTAGCCGTTTTGCTGGAGCACGTCATATTGTAGTGACAGACTTAAGTGATTATCGTTTAGATATAGCTAAGAAAATGGGTGCTACAGTAACAGTGAATCCAACTAAAGGAGAGAGTGTTGCTGCTGCCATGAAGGAGTTAGGTATGCGTGGTTTCGATATTGGTTTAGAGATGTCGGGTTCGCCAATAGCTTTCCGTGAAATGGTTGAAAGCATGTATAATGGCTCTAAAATAGCGCAATTAGGTATTTTACCTCCTTCAACACAAGTTGATTGGAGCGAGATTATATTTAAAGCATTAACCATTAAAGGTATTTATGGTCGCGAGATGTGGGAAACATGGTATCAGATGGAACAAATGTTGATTACTGGTATTGACTTATCGCCTGTAATTACTCATCGTTTTCATGTAGACGATTTCCAAAAAGGATTTGATGTTATGGAAAGTGGTTTATGTGGAAAAGTAATTTTAAATTGGGATTAACAATCGACAAAGAATCTATTCTACTAGCAACTATTTATATTGTAAGTATGATGTAGATTAATATCCTTAATAAAAACAAACTCAGATTCATTTAGAATAATAAAAGTGAATTCTGAGTTTGTTGTATCCTTTTTGTAT
>CAMTOX010000223.1 GCA_947074225.1 uncultured bacterium | reverse complement strand
ACGAGTTTTCTGAATGTGACTGGAGTTCAGACGTGTGCTCTTCCGATCTAACTGACTATAGGCAGGAATGGTCATGAAAAACACCAATACGAGTGCACTAAATAAACGTTTATAATTATTCTTAATCTTATTCACTGACTTGCTAATAAATTCTTGTCAACAACCTCTAATAACTTGCTTCTATTATTATAACTGAAAAACAAGAAAAAAATTGTATGCAAACAGTTAAAATTTCAATCAATATTCCTCTTCATTGAAGAAGAAATCTTCTTTACTTGGATAGTCAGGCCATATATCCTCTATACTTTCATAGATTTCACCCTCATCCTCGATCTCTTGAAGATTTTCTATCACTTCCAATGGCGAACCTGAACGCATCGCATAATCTATTAACTCATCTTTTGTTGCAGGCCATGGAGCATCCTCTAATTTTGAAGCCAATTCTAATGTCCAATACATAGAAATATTCTAATATTTATATAATACTAATTAAATGTTACAAACCTTTAGTTTGCCTTTTCAAGATGCAAAAATAGACTTTTTTTTTATATAAATTTCATTTTTTCCAAAAAAAATCTTCTTTATCGTCATTTTTTGCAATATACCTTGCTAAGACAAATAAATAATCGCTTAGGCGATTCATATATCCAAGTACCTCATCGTCTACTTTATCACAATCAGATACTGTCAAAATCTCACGCTCACTACGTCTACATACTGATCTACAAACATGACATAATGCTGAGATTTCATCATCACCGTAAATGATAAAATTCTTTAATGGAGGTAAAACTTTATCCATCTCATCAATCCAAATTTCAAGGGCTTCTATCTTACTACGTTCAACAATAGAAGCAGAGGTTAAAGAAGTACTTTCACGATCGGTAGCTAAATGAGCTCCAACAAAGAACAACGTATTCTGAACCTCTAAAATCTGCTCACTTATAGGTTTTGCAGATATCTTAGAACGAAGCAACCCTAAAAATGAATTTAATTCATCTACACTGCCATAGGCATTCAAACGCATATCATTCTTTTTAGTACGCTTACCTCCAACTAAAGAGGTCATCCCTTTATCGCCTGTTTTTGTATATATCTTCATAATTAAAAGGCTACTATATAAGATTGTTTTGGTAAATCGGGATTAAAAAATAGAATCCCCATACCATAAATATCTATAGAACAATGTACATCCGTATCTGCCATCACCTCTTTCCAAAATCGTTCCATATCGGCCGACCAATGTATATCGTCAATCACAAATATAGATTGTTCTGAACGTCTGGATTTCAGAATGGTATAATAACGTTTTGTGGCTTCGTAAGTATGATTGGCATCAAGAAATGCTAAATCAACTAATCCAATTGTTTCTAATTTAGCCGGCAAGGTAACATCAATATTACCACGAATTAATTCTATTGAGGATAAACCTGTCTTTGAAAATAACTCCGACGACAACTTACATAAAGATTCAGCACCTTCAAAAGTATACACCTTTGATCTTAAATTTGCCGAAGCCAAATATAGCGAGGTCACTCCTAAACAACTGCCTAACTCTACTATTACTTTCGATTTGCTAAAAAGAGCGATACGAAATAATAGCTGTGCATATTTGCTTGATTTTAATGAACGTTTCGCTATATCACTTACCTTAACACTACGTGCAATTCCGGTCCCTAAGGAAGGAAGTTCTATAAGAGTTTCATCCGACAAGTAATGATGGCGAATTTGTTCTATGGAAGAATAGCAATAGTATGGAGACTTCTCAAATAAAACAAAATTTAGAAAATGATAGACGTAAGGAGAATGAACTCGATGTCCTTTCCAATACCTTGCACTAAACAGATAGTGCAACCGACTTTTGATATTAAATACCACCTTACTCATTTTACTTTTACAAAGATAGCGGATATTTTCTAATTGTCAATACTACCTATGTTAATTATCAGCAAATAAATAAACTCGAAATTTTAATTATCAAACTTAATTTTTAATTTAATTTGAAGATTACATCCAGATAATCACGTTAAAATATATTATATTCACAAATCACACAAACAAAACCCCATTCAAATAATTACATAACAACAAATTTATAGATAGAGATGAAGATGAAAAATTAATAAATAAAAAAACCTTACCGCAATTATTCGATTATATTTTTTCGATAATTAACAACCATATAAGCCAAGATTTCAAAGAACATATAAACATTCATTCACTATACTTGCCAAAATGATTAAATTAGGAATATTTAATATTAAATTAAATGTATTTATACATATATAACACTACACAGCCCATTTACAAATAATTATTCAACCATAACACCATTAAAAACATAAAGAACAACTACTCACTTTATAATACAAATTAGGTGTTACACTTCTTATATCTCAACATACAAAAGTTGTACTCTAAAACAGATTACTAAAATAAGAGTAAAAAATAGAGATTGAAAAGGAGCTATAGGGACCATAAAGAATTGGCCCATTATATCTATTTTTTACTTTAAGATACCTTCTCCCCCTTGTCTATTCTCTATTCTTATAACAAACTAGAACAAAGCACACCTAAAATCAGAAACTACACACATAACAATCTGTTCACTCAACACTCTAATTGCTGTTGCATCTCAAAGTGATTATAACCCCTAAAAATAAGAATAGTTCTTAAACATCTATAAATGTTGCACCTATCGGAAAATAATAGTAGTTTTGCAAAAAATAACTTTATCTGGACTGTATGAAAACAATTATCATCACTGGAGGAGCCGGTTTTATAGGCTCTCATGTCGTTAGACTATTTGTCAATAAATACCCTGACTACAACATTGTTAACCTCGATGCACTTACCTACGCAGGTAATCTGAATAACCTTTCTGATATTGCAAATGCCCCTAACTATACCTTTGTAAAGGCAGATATAACAGATTTCCCATCTATAGTTGAGGTTTTCAACCAATATAAACCCGATGGCATCATACATTTGGCTGCCGAATCGCATGTAGATCGTTCTATTACTGATCCGTTTGCATTTATTCGAACCAATGTTATGGGAACTTGTAATCTTCTGCATGCAGCTAAAGAACTTTGGAAAGCAGATATGGAAGGTAAACGTTTCTATCATGTTTCAACCGACGAGGTTTATGGAGCCCTTGAGTTTGATGGTACCTTCTTTACAGAAAACACTAAATACGATCCACATTCTCCTTACTCTGCTAGCAAAGCTTCGTCCGACCATTTTGTGAGAGCCTACCACGACACATACGGTTTGCCAGTAGTAATATCAAATTGCTCTAACAACTACGGCTCTCACCATTTTCCAGAGAAACTAATTCCTCTTGCTATAAATAATATCAAGCATAATAAACCTATTCCGGTATATGGAAAAGGAGAGAATGTACGCGATTGGTTATTCGTCAATGACCATGCACGTGCCATAGACACCATCTTTCATAATGGTAAATCGGGCAGCACCTATAATATTGGAGGAAACAATGAATGGAAAAACATTGACCTCATCACCCTACTCTGCTCTATTATGGACAGAAAACTTGGACGTCAGGAAGGGGAATCGGCTAAACTCATCACTTTCGTCACAGACCGTGCCGGACATGACTTACGCTATGCTATTGACTCTACTAAACTTCAAGAAGAGTTAGGATGGAAACCATCACTACAATTTGAAGAGGGCTTAGAACGTACAGTCGACTGGTATCTTAACAACGAAGAGTGGATTGACAACATCACCAGCGGCGAATACAAGAAATACTACGAAGAACAATATAAAAACAGATAAACACTCAGATAAGAAGAGCGCCTTTAAAATAATTAAAGGCGCTCTTCTTATATTATAAACTATCAACCGCGTTTCTTATAAGTAAAATAACGTGCCGCACGGTGAGCAACACCTGTTTCGGTTTCATCCAACATCACTAAACCATTCAATTGCATCATCTTCTTCTGGAAGTTTCGAACATCGGAACGTGTCTGATAAATCTTATCATAAAGAGTGCGCAGTTGGCTCATAGTAAACTTCCTAGACCGGAAGAGCGTCGTGTAGGGAAAGTGTGTAGGCGATAGTGTAGAGCTCGGTGGTCGCCGGCTCATTACAAATACCTTAACTTCCTCCCTGCC
>CAMTOX010000222.1 GCA_947074225.1 uncultured bacterium | reverse complement strand
GCTAAACTCATGCGCGATAAGGCTCCATCAACCAATGTGAGTGGAATGTCTAACGCTTTGTGTTTTGACAACATATGTTGTAAACCCACTGTATCTGAAGGACCGGAAAGAATAACTTTACCGGGTACTATTACTTTTGCTGTCACTAATCTTCCTAAAGCAGTTCTCTGTTTAGACAGATGAATGATTTCAGAGGTTAACTTTCTTACATTATAATGTTGTTCGGAAGTAGTAAAATACATACCTTCTTGCAATGTTATTTCTGGTTTTGCTGTTTGTGTTACCTGATCTAAACCTTCTCCATCTATGCCAATAGAGGTTACTGCAGTGTTATAATCGATATCCTTTAGCCTGCGAATAATATAATTCAAGGTCTCTGTTTTGCCGGTATTCTTCTCTAAACCAACCACAGAAACTGAACGATATTTATATAATTCGGATATAAAAGGCATAAGGCATAAAAGATTTCTTTATATAGAGCTATTCATAATAACTCTATATAAAGAAATTAGTATTTTTAATGTGAATGATTTCTTCGCATTCTTCGAGCCAATACTTCCGGTTCCAATGCCATACGGTCACCTTCTAGAAGAGCAGCTACACCTTCAGTTTTCATTTTCTGGCATTCCGGACAATGACACTCTTCTATATATGGAGTTGGTTCTGTATAAGTTGTTATAACGCCTTCAAAGTTACGCAATACTACACGTGAAGGGCTTTGAGATAATACATAGTTTGGCATAACAGGCGTTTTACCACCTCCTCCGGGAGCATCGACAACGAATGTTGGAACGGCATAACCTGAAGTATGACCGCGTAAGTTCTCTATGATTTCAATTCCTTTTGATACCGGAGTACGGAAATGTTCCAAGCCCATAGATAAATCACATTGATAAATGTAATAAGGACGAACTCGTATTTTTACCAAATTGCGTACTAATTGTTTCATCACATGAACACAATCGTTTACACCACGTAACAACACACTCTGATTGCCCAAAGGAATACCTGCATCGGAAAGGCGTGCACAGGCTGCTGAAGATTCAGGGGTTATCTCTTGTGAATGATTAAAGTGAGTGTTTAACCAGATAGGATGATATTTCTTGAGCATATTCACCAAATCGTCTGTAATACGTTGAGGGCATACCACAGGAGTACGAGATCCAATACGAATAATCTCTACATGAGGAATGGCTCTTAAACGTTTTATGATATATTCCAACTTTTGGTCGCTTACCATCAAGGCATCTCCTCCCGATAATACCACATCGCGCACCTCTGGAGTCTTTTCTATATAAGCTATTGCTTTTTCTATATTATCATCCGGTGTTGCGGCATCATGTTGTCCGGCAAAACGTCGGCGTGTACAGTGGCGACAATACATAGAACACATGTCGGTAATCAAAAATAACACACGGTCCGGATATCTGTGAGTAAGCCCAGGGGCTGGGGAGTCGCCATCTTCATGAAGTGGATCCAATAAATCGGCTGCAGCTTGGTGTGTCTCTGCACCGGTAGGTATAGCTTGTTTACGTACCGGACAGTGAGGATTGTCTTGATCTATTAATGTTAAATAATAAGGAGTAATAGACATACGTAAAGTTTTCAAGCACTTCTTAATACCCTCTTCTTCCTCCTCTGTCAAAGAGATATATTGTTTTAATTGTTCCAATGTTTCAATGCGGTTGCGCACTTGCCAATGCCAATCGTTCCATTGCTCATCGCTTACATTTGGGAACATCTTTTTTCTATTGTCTGTCATGGTTAAGATTCTAAAAATAGGTTATACATATAGTTTTTCAAAGAGTTCTCGTATCTCTTTAGACTCTCTTATAATATCTAAAGTTAATTCGGCATGTCCTTCAGCATAGCCATTACCCATAATTAAAGTAATATCTTTTCCTACACCCTCTGCTCCTAATGCAGCTTTAGTAAAGCTGGTTGCCATAGAGAAGAAATAGACCACACCATGGTTTTTGGTAATTAATATTGAACTCATCTCTGTCGATGGTACATTTACATTATTTATGGTCACATCTACACCTTTATTATCGGTTAGTTCCATCACACGTTTGTAAACATCCATTACATTGGTTGCATCGGCAACGATTACATCAGTAGCTAAATTCAAATCTATTATGCGTTGTGCATTCTCTTTAGAATATTCCACTACGATCACTTTTCCTTTAGGTCCTACATTCTTCATGGCCTGATAACAGCATAATACTCCCGATTTGCCACCACCGCCTAATATGCAAACGGTATCTCCCTCTTTTACCAATCGCGCCACTTGTGCAGGAGCGCCGGCAACATCAAGCACCGCCAATGCTAGCTTCTCAGGTATATCATTAGGCAATACAGCAAAAAGACCACTCTCAAAAAGTATTGCTTCGCCTTCAATATCTACTTGATCAGAATCAGGTTGAAGATTTTTTATTTTATCTATTCTCAAAGGAGTTAAAGAGAGAGAGACTAAGGTGGCTATCTGATCGCCTACCTTAACCTTTGTAGGATTGTTAAAATTTGGTCCTATGGCTTTCACTGTTCCTATCAGCATACCTCCGGAACCGGTTACCGGATTTTGCATCTTACCGCGTTCACTAACGATAGAAAGTATCATAGATTTCATGGCTTCAGCATCGCCATTACAAGCTTTCTTTATCTGAGTATAACTGGCAGAATCGATGTTTAAGGTCGATACCTCTATGAGCATCTCATTATCATATAACTCCATAGAGTTATCTAAACGTTGAGCTGGTTGAGGCAATGTATTGGCAGGCGCTAAAACTCTGTGAGTTCCATATCTGCATCCTATTTTTGACATAAGAAATTGTATTGATTTTAGATTAGTTTCTTTTTGATAAATAAATGACTGACATGAATTATTTTATAATGGTTTTAAACCCAATATTTCACGTGCTTCTGCAGGAGTAGCTATTTCGCGTCCCAACTCTTTGGCTAGTCGAACAACCTTGGCTACAAGTTCACCATTTGATTTTGCCAATACACCTTTGGATAAAAATACATTATCTTCAAATCCCACACGCACATGACCACCATCTATAATGGCTGCTGCGGCAAGAGGAAACTCAAATCGACCAACTCCGGCAACCGTATATGTTGCATCGGCAGGTATGCTTCCACGCATAAATACAAAGTCGCGAAGGTCACCACCAATACCACCATTTACGCCCATAACAAAATCAAAGTGCATAGGTTTTAAGATAAATCCTTTTTTATGAAGACGTAATGCCATCTCTATCATACTCTTGTCAAAACATTCTAACTCGGGTTTTATTCCACGTTCTATCATGCGTTGACCGAAATATTTAATCGTATTTTCAGTGTTGGTAAATACATCATCGCCACCAAAGTTACAGGTTCCACAATCCAATGTTGCCATTTCCGGCATCAACTCTGTTGGTTGCAAGCGTTCGTCATCGGTCATGCCTACAGCACCACCGGTCGAAGGTTGAATAATGACATCGGGAATAACAGCTTTAATAGCATCCATGCACTCTTTAAAGCGTTTTTTATCTTGAGTTGGAGTACCATCGTCCATCCGAACGTGCAAGTGAATAATACTTGCTCCGGCATCGTATGCCGACTTAGCTTCGCGTACTATCTCTTCTACGGTATAAGGTACAGCAGGATTATGCTCCTTTGTTACTTCTGCACCACATATAGCTGCGGTAATAATCAGTTTATCCATGATGCATTGTTATTTTTTACGTTGACAATCTTTTGGTACTACGCAAGTGCCGGAAGCACGACACACCACAATGGGTTCTGCCAGTACATCGGCTGCAGATGCCGATATATCGGGGCGAGGTATAATCACTTTACGAGCCTCGAAGGTCATCTTACGAGAACTATTGCCTACTTGAGTAATCTCACCGCTTGCCTCAATATAATCGCCGGCATATACGGGAGCTAAGAATTCCACACTGTCATAAGCACAAAAGAGTCCTTCATCTCCATCATTGGCTATCAATAACTCTGTGGCTACATCGCCAAACAGTTGTAACATCTTGGCACCATCTACTAGGTTGCCGCCATAATGAGCATCGTGTGAGCTCATACGTACACGAATCAATGATTTAGTCATAATATCTCAATTTAAGGTTATACAAATAAATAGTCTAT
>CAMTOX010000221.1 GCA_947074225.1 uncultured bacterium | reverse complement strand
GCATGTATTTTATCCAGTAAATAGGCGGTAGAGTATATCAATAAAGAGATTACAGAGGATAATGTGTCTCTTTATGTTGCTACTATAGATCCAGAGCTAAATAGCCATGCTTATATTATTCCAGGTATTGGCGATGCTGGTGATTTGGCTTATGGTGTTAAGTTGCCATAATGTTTTTTTTATTTCATGTGTTTTATTTGTAATATATTTGAATAGTTTAAAAGTTTAAGTTATATTTGCAGTCATATTTTTATTGTATTCAAGTTTAATTTAAAATAATATTTATCATGAAAAAGTTATTTCTTTTAGGTGCTGTAGCAATGCTGTTATCTTTAACTGCTTGTGAGAAAAAAGCTTGTTATGAGTTCACAATCGTAACAACAAGTATTGGCAATGAATCTACAAATGTAGTCTATGTCTATTGTACAGAAGAAGAAGCTGAAGTGTATAAAAACAATTATTCAAATACAATGTCTTCTTGCACCTTTAAAAAGACTGCCAAGTCTGAAGGGGATTGCATGAATGACTTATAAATCATCAAATAATTTTATAAAAACAACAGCATGAAAAAGTCTTTACTATGTCTAGCTACAGTTGCTCTCCTAGCATTAGCTTCTTGCAGTGACCAAAACCATTGTTACGAATTTACTACTACAGTAGGTCCATTAACTACAACGACTTATTTGTATTGTACTAAAACAGAAGCCGAAGCGCATAAGAGCAATTTGACTACATCGGCAAGTACATGTACTTTTAAGAAAGTAAGCAAAAGCGAAGCTGACTGCAAAAACTTCTAATTTTGAATCTTTCATAAAATAAAAGAAGAACTATCACGATTATTGATAGTTCTTTTTTTATTTTGTACAATTAAAGAATTAACTTGAAATAGTATTAATATGACGATATATTTTATACTTTTGCGCAATTTTTAAAGCCAAACAATTTTTATCTATTCATTTATATCTAATAGAAATTTATTCTATTTAAAATTATGCACATATCATTCTCAAAAGTGTTTCAACCTGCACTTTTCTCATCTCTAAAGGATTATTCTAAAGAGCGTTTCCTTACCGACCTTATGGCCGGTGTTATTGTTGGTATTGTAGCCATACCCTTAGCTATTGCTTTTGGTATAGCATCGGGAGTTGGACCAACAGAAGGTCTTGTGACAGCAATTATAGCAGGATTTCTAATCTCTTTCTTTGGCGGTAGCCGTGTACAGATTGGTGGACCAACAGGTGCTTTCATTGTTATTATTTATGGTGTTATTCAGCAATATGGCCTTGGTGGTTTAACCATAGCGACTATTATGGCTGGTATAATGTTGGTTTTAATGGGACTAGCGCGTTTAGGATCGGTTATTAAGTTTGTACCTTATCCTGTTATTGTAGGTTTTACTGGCGGTATTGCTCTAACTATCTTCTCGACTCAGATGAACGATCTTTTCGGTTTAGGTCTTACCAATATTCCAGCAGACTTTATAGACAAATGGATCTTTTATTTCCAAAATATTAAACAAGTAGATTGGATTTCCTTTGGTATTGGTATCGTGAGCTTACTTATTATTATCTATACTCCTAAAATTTCTAAGAAAGTACCAGGATCTTTAGTTGCCATTATTGTGATGACTTTGATAGCATGGTTGCTTAAAGAATTTGCTGGTTTTACTTCTATAACCACCATTGGCGATTTATATCAATTACCAAGCGGTATACCAGCGCCAAAAGTGCCTACTGTAGAGCTGGCCGACGGGCAGACTCTTTTTGATCTTATCCGCTCATTAATGCCTGTGGCATTTACCATTGCCATGCTTGGTGCTATTGAATCATTACTATCGGCTATGGTGGCCGATGGTGTTATTGGCGATAAGCACCATTCAAATACGGAGTTGATAGGGCAGGGTATAGCAAATATTGTAGTTCCATTCTTTGGGGGTATTCCTACTACAGGTGCAATAGCACGTACTATGGCAAATATAAATAATGGTGGTCGCACACCAATAGCTGGTATTGTACACGCTGTGGTGTTATTGCTTGTATTACTCTTCTTGGGTAGTTTAGTTGGCTTTATTCCAATGCCATGTCTTGCTGCAGTACTTATTATGGTGGCGTATAATATGAGCGGGTGGCGTACTTTTGTGGCACTATCTAAATCGCCTAAATCTGACTTTTTAGTTTTGATGACTACATTTATTCTTACTGTGGTATTTGATCTTACTATTGCTATTGAAGTAGGACTTTTATTGGCCATTGTTCTATTCTTGAAACGTACGAGTGAATCGGTCGATATTAAGAAGTTTAAACATGAGATTGATCCTAATAAAGAATCGGATATTAAGTTTAGCGAAGAGACATTGAAAATCCCTAATGGTGTAGAGGTCTATGAAATTGATGGACCATATTTCTTTGGTATAGCCAATAAGTTCGACGATATAATGAAAGGAGTGGGCGATAAGCCTAAAGTACGTATCATACGTATGCGCCGTGTACCTTTTATTGACTCTACAGGTATTCACAACCTTGAGATGTTATGTATGCAGTCGCAAAAGGAGGGTATCTATATTATTCTTTCGGGAGTTATTCCCGATGTGCGAGAAACATTGCGTAAGGCTGGTTTTGAAACTCTAATTGGCAATGATAATATTTGTTCAAATATTAATGAGGCATTGCAACGTGCCGATCTCTATTTGCATGCTGTGAATGAAGAATCAGAGAAATAATTTAATTGATTACAAAATATTAAAGGCTTCATCGGATAATAACGATGAAGCCTTTATATTTTATTGCACTAATCTCTTTTAGTTATTTCTATTCTGCGTAGGCACGATAGAACTCTACTACTGCCTCAATACCTTTATTGAATATCTCAATGTTAAAGTTCTCGTTTGGAGAGTGTATAGCATCCGATTCCAGACCAAATCCCATTAAGATAGTTTTTGTGCCTAATACCTGCTCGAATGTGCTTATGATTGGAATACTTCCACCACGACGTACGGCTAAAGGTTTTTTACCAAAGGCTTTCTCGAAGCCTATCTCTGCAGCTTGATAGGCCGGAAGGTCTATCGGACAAACATACCCTTGGCCACCATGCATAGGTGTAACCTTTACACGTACACTTTTAGGAGCTATGCTGTTAATGTATTTAACAAAGCTTTCCGATATTTCATGGTGATCTTGATTGGCAACTAAACGGCATGATACTTTAGCATAAGCTTTAGACGGTAAGACAGTCTTGCTACCCTCGCCAGTATAGCCACCCCAAATACCACAAATATCAAAAGCTGGGCGACAGCTATTACGTTCAATGGTGTTATATCCCTCTTCACCTTGAACATCGTCTACATCAATAGCCTTTTTATATTTCTCTAAGTCAAAAGGTATTTGAGCAATCATATCGCGCTCAGCTTGTGGTACAGGCAATACATTGTCGTAGAAATGAGGAATGGTAATACGTCCCTGCTCGTCGGTTACTTGTGCTAATAGTTTGCACAAGGTATTGATAGGATTTGCTACGGCACCACCAAAGTGTCCAGAATGTAAATCTCTGTTTGGACCTGTTACTTCAATCTCCCAATAGGCTAACCCGCGAAGACCCGTCGTCAGGCTTGGAGTGTCTATACCTAACATACTGGTATCGGATACCAATATAATATCTGCTTTTAAAAGTTCTTTATGGTCACGGCAGAATCCTTCGAGCGATGGTGAACCAATCTCTTCCTCGCCTTCAAATATAAATTTTACATTACATTTCAGTTCGTGTTGTTTTACCAAATACTCAAAAGCTTTTGCTTGAATGAATCCTTGTCCTTTATCATCGTCAGCACCTCGTGCCCAAATATGTCCTTCGCGTATTACAGGTTCAAACGGATTGCTATTCCAAAGCTCAAGTGGCTCAGCAGGCATAACATCATAGTGTGCATACACTAATACTGTTTTGTAGCTAGGATCAATTAATTTCTCGGCATATACAACCGGATTGCCCGGGGTTGACATCACTTCTGCTTTGTCTACTCCGGCTTCTTTGAGCAGAGTTACCCACTGTTCGGCACAACGAAACATATCATCCTTATGCTCTGGTTTGGCGCTGATACTTGGAATACGCAATAGCGTAAATAATTCATCAAAAAAGCGCGATTCGTTTTCGCGAATGTACTCTT
>CAMTOX010000220.1 GCA_947074225.1 uncultured bacterium | reverse complement strand
AGCTTCACTAATTTCGCCAACAACTTGTGGCGAACAATCATAACATTATTGGTAAAAGCCATTGCTTAAAAATTTTTGCAAAGATACTTATAATATCGCTTTTTACATAATAATAAAACCCTATAATATTAGCTTTTAACAAGAGAACTCGCAATAAAACACTTATTTTAAAAGGAACGGCGAATAAAATAGTAATAATTCATAACTATGTCGTACAACATATTTTTCACTCAGTAAAAGAATCTACGCTTTCAGTGTAAAATAGTTTGATTTTTAGGATTGATTGATTTATTGGAAGAGAGATAAAAAAAAATCTGTTTAACCTTTAGTTTTAACAATAACTAGAGAGAGGAATCAATTTATCCTATTAAAAAATGAAGAACGATGTGAATATACCGCATTAAAATTGAATAACTCTATTATTAATCTTACTTCCATTCAGCTAAATCTAGAGTGGAACTTCACAGAAAACGACATTTTAAAATAGATGTATGATGAACTATAAAAAATAGACAACAGGACTATTTTTTTATCGAAGCATGGATACGAAAAGAATATTGGCAAAGTTTTAGCATATGAAATTATGAAACAACATTAGCCTATATTGGTTTGATAAGCAATTCTATTAATATACTTAAAAATAAAATTATGGAAAACGGAGATAAAAAAAGTCGGAGAAGATTAATATGGACATGGATAGTATGGATAGCTATCATGGTCATTGCCATATTAGCAATTGTATTCTTTATTCTGCCAGAATTCTTTGCATTACCATAAGTGTAAAGCTTGGAAAAGATATAATTATATCTATTTATTGACCACATAAATTTGGCCATGGTCTCACTCATAGAATAACTATAGTGAAACCATGGCTTTATTTTAAACATTTATAGACAATAATGAATTGGTAATATAGTAGACATAAACAACCTAATTCTCTATTAAAGTTGAGAATGAAGAATTAGAGAACATCATCAACTAACTTTTACATGCAAAAAGATAAAAAGAAATAAAGAGTTTATAGCCTACAAAGCGAAATGAAACAAGAATCAAAGTCGAACCAAATTCGGATCCTATATCCGAATTTGGTTCGACTTTGATTCCTATTTAGTCCCTATTTGTCAAGAACTTAACTTCTATATGATGAGAAATATTTTAGAACATTAAAAACATGCTATTAAAAAGAGAATTATAACTATCTTTTCTTAATAAAGTGAAGAACAATTGAAGCACAGACTAAAACTATTGAACAGAGAAAAATGAGAGATCGCTTACGTTTATAGACCAAGAAAAGGTTTTGAATTCAATGAGTAATGTTCTAATGTAGTAAGGGCATAGTTTAGCCTATAAAAGAGTAAAGAGAATGCACACCTTCATTGATTAACAAACTATGAAAGGAGAAATTGTATTCAAACAATACCTTAATTAAGAACTCTTTTTATGAGATAACACCCCAATTCACGGCAGTACGCTGTAGCTTTTTTAGTTGTTGTACCAGTATAAGATGTTCTGGTTTCTCCAATAGCGGATCTTCGTCCAATAAATCTTTAGCCACTTGTCTGGCCACTTGTAATATAGGTCCATCGGAAGCAATATTGGCAATTTTTAGGTCGAAAGGTAATCCGCTCTGTATAGTGCCATCTAAATCGCCAGGACCACGTAGGTTAAGGTCGGCCTCTGCAATATGAAATCCATCGGTAGAATCTACCATGATTTGCAAACGCTTGCGGGTATCGTTCGATATTTTATAGCTCGACATAAGCACACAATAGCTCTGTTCGGCACCACGCCCTACCCTACCGCGCAACTGATGTAACTGCGAGAGTCCAAAACGTTCGGCACTTTCAATGACCATTACCGATGCATTAGGCACATTAACGCCCACCTCTATTACTGTTGTAGCTACCATGATTTGTGTTTCATGGCGTAAGAAACGTTGCATTTCGTTCTCTTTTTCGGCTGGCTTAAGTTTACCATGTACCATACTTATTTGGTAATCGGGAAAAACTTCGCGCATATACAGATAGCCCATCTCTAAATTCTTGTAATCGAACTTCTCCGACTCTTGTATTAAGGGGTAAACAATATAAACTTGTCGTCCCATTTTAATCTGTTTATCTATGAAGCTATTGAGTTTGTCGCGTTTATTATCGAAAAGATGATGCGTAGCAATAGGTTTCCTACCCGGTGGCAACTCATCTATTACCGAGACCTCTAAATCGCCATAAATGGTCATGGCCAAAGTACGGGGAATAGGGGTAGCCGTCATGACCAAAATATGAGGAGGCTGGACATTTTTAGCCCACAATTTTGCACGTTGTGCCACACCAAAACGGTGCTGCTCGTCTATAATGACTAAACCAAGGTTCTTAAACTGTACACTATCTTCAATTAAAGCATGAGTGCCAATGAGAATGTGTAAGGCGCCATTCTGTAACTCTTGGGCTATTTGCAAACGCTCTTTCTTGCGTGTAGATCCTGTAAGAAGTTTTACATTAAGACCTATGCGTTCTGTTTGCTCAACAATGGAGTTATAGTGTTGAGTTGCCAATATCTCTGTTGGAGCCATAATACATGCCTGAAACTGGTTGTCGATAGCCATCAGACACGACATTAAGGCCACCATGGTCTTACCACTGCCCACATCGCCTTGCAACAGACGATTCATCTGTTTGCCCGATGCTAAGTCAAGACGTATCTCTTTCAACACTTTTTTCTGTGCATTGGTCAACTCAAAGGGTAGACACTCTTTATAAAATCTATTGAAATAGTCGCCTATATGTCCAAACACATACCCTTGGTAATGTTGGCTTCGTAGCTTCGATTGGCGAATAATGCTTAGTTGAATGTAAAATAGTTCTTCAAATTTGAGACGTTTTTGAGCCACGTTTAAGAGTTCAGTGCTTTTAGGAAAATGCACTTGACGTATTGCTTCATGACGAGGCATGAGCGAAAACTTCTTCAATAAACTCTCGGGTAATGTTTCCGGAATCTCAAGTTGAGTACCGGCAAGCACAGAGTAGTTAGCTTTGCGTAGTGCTTCGGAGTTCAAATAAGAACTCTTCATCTTCTCGGTAGTGTTATAAAATGCCTGCCACCCAAGGTTTCTCTTAACGTTCACTTCATTGTACGATTCCACTTCCGGATGTGCAATATTGTACATTTGCCCAAAAAGAGCCACTTTACCAAATACAATATAGTCAAAGTTGAGCCTATATTTATCTTCAACAAAGCGTATGCCTTTAAACCACACTAACTCAATATATCCGGAACCGTCTGTGAATCGTGCCACCAACCGTTGGCTGCGTCCCTCGCCACGTTTCTCCATAGAGACAATACGCCCCTTTAGTTGTATGTATGAGGTCGATTCATTGATTTCGGCAATTCGCCCAAATCTACTCCTATCTACATAACGGTAAGGATAATGAGTTATGAGGTCTTCTACTGTGCGTATACCGAGTTCGGCGCAAAGTGTGGCTGCACGTTTAGGACCAATGCCTGAGATGTATGTTATGTCGGTATCCAGTTGCATAGCAGATTATTGATATGCAAAAATAGAAAAAATGGTTACAATCGTCAAATCATTAGCGATAAAGAGTGGAGAATATAGTAGTTTAGGTATGTTAGTTGCAATAGTATTCTAAATTTGAGGAGTATTATAGAATCAATATTTTTATCTATATAATCAGATTAATACAGATATTTAGTTTTATATTTGCATCAATATTAATAGACTATGGGACACAGACACCGTAAAAATCGTACCATTTTAACTGGTTTTGGCGATGCCTTTAGGGGCATTTGGATTACCTTTAAAGAGGAGAGACACATGCAATTTCACTTTGCCTTTGCAATATTAGTGGTACTTTGTGCCATTTTTTTTAATATTGCAGCTTGGGAATGGTGTGTTGTTTTGGGGTGCATAGCATTGGTATTTGTAACAGAAATTATAAATACAGCACTTGAAAATCTTTGCGATACTATAGAAGAACAAAATAATCCGCTCATACGCAATGCTAAAGATATGGCTGCTGGAGCAGTATTGGTTTGTGCTATTGTATCGGTATTTGTCGGATTAATTATCTTTATACCTAAAGTTGAAGGACTTTTTAGATCGGAAGAGCGTCGTGTAGGGAAAGAGTGTAGGGTATAGTGTAGATCT
>CAMTOX010000219.1 GCA_947074225.1 uncultured bacterium | reverse complement strand
ATGTGACTGGAGTTCAGACGTGTGCTCTTCCGAGCTTGTGTGTTTAGTGTTGTGTTAGTGTGAGTGGAATTTTTTTAGGTGTGGGGTAGTAAACAATAAAGCCCGCAAAAGCGGGCTTTATTATATGGAATAGATAAGTGAATGTTACTTATCTTTTTGTGCCTGGATATACTTTAAGAGCCTCTTCTAAGCATTTAACAGCTCCTTTAAGGTCATCAATTTTGAGTACATAGGCCATACGTACTTCGTCTTTACCCATACCTGGTGTAGCATAGAAACCGGTTGCTGGAGCCACCATTACTGTTTGTCCTTCGTAATTGAACTCCTCAAGCAGCCATTGTGCAAAACGGTCAGAGTCGTCAATAGGTAGTTTCACTACGGTGTAGAAAGCGCCTTTAGGTTTTGGACAATATACGCCAGGAATAGCGTTTAAGCCATCGACCATGCAGTTGCGGCGGGCAATGTACTCATCGTATACGTCGGTGAAGTAACTGTCGGGGGTTTCAAGAGCAGCTTCGGCAGCCAACTGTCCATAGAAAGGAGGACAAAGACGTGATTGCCCGAAACGTAAAGCAGCATTCATCACCTCTTTGTTGCGAGAGATAATGGCTCCAATACGTACACCACACATACTATAACGTTTAGATACAGAGTCCATCAATACCACGTTATTTTCAATTCCTTTTAAGTTCATGCATGAGATATGGTCGTTGCCATCGTAACAGAACTCGCGATATACCTCGTCGGCAAAAAGATAAAGGTCGTGCTTAAGGATGATTTGACGTAAAGACTCTAACTCTGCTTCCGAATAGAGATACCCGGTAGGGTTGTTAGGATTACATATCATGATAGCTTTAGTCTTTGGTGTGATGAGTTTTTCAAACTCTTCAATAGAAGGTAAAGCAAAGTCGTTCTCAATAGTGGTTTTAATAGGCACTACTTTTACACCTGCTTGCAAAGCAAAAGCATTGTAGTTAGTGTAGAAAGGTTCCGGTATAATAATTTCATCGCCAGGGTTAAGGCAAACCATCATAGCATTGATAATAGCCTCTGAACCTCCGGTAGTGATGATGATGTCGTCTTTAGTAATGTCAATACCAATACCTTTGTAGTAGTTGGCAAGACCCTCACGATACGATTCGTTACCAGCCGAGTGGCTGTACTCAATAACTTTTTCATCGCAATTACGAATAGCATCTAAAGCTACTTGTGGGGTTACGATGTCTGGTTGACCAATGTTGAGGTGGTACACTTTAACCCCTCTTTTCTTTGCTGCTTCGGCAAAAGGGACCAATTTACGGATAGGAGATGAAGGCATGCATTGCCCTTTGTCTGAAATTTTAGGCATAGTAGAATCTAGGTTTTTATTAGTGATTGCAGGAAGTTCTTTAAAACATTCTCCTCCTTTATCTACTTAGAGCTTTAAGTTTCAAAAAGCAGAGTACTGTTTCAAAAAGTTCCTTAATGTTAATAGTTTCGATAATTTGGGTGCAAACTTACGCATTTTTCATGAATCAAAGTCCATGTTAAGCGAATAATTTATTATTAGCAAATGCTTTTGTAGACAATAATTAGTTTACCTTTGCATCTCGACCTCTCTTTAACTGACGCAATGATGAATATGGCTCGTAGGGTCTACTTATAGGTTCAGTTATTCTTAAGTCGATTAGTAATCCTTACTTCTAAAATGGAGAGGCTATTCTGTTTTTAAAAGGTAACGCAATAGATCTCCAGTTTGCAGCGCACTTTTTATGGCGCAACCTATTATGTTATGAGTGTAAAGAGCAAAAATTGGTTCTATCTTTTTGCCACAAATTTTGTTGGCGTATTTAACGATAACTTCCTAAAACATGCAATAATATTTATTGCTATAGGGTGGAGCCTACCGAGTTGGTTGGTGCCATCTCAATTAATCTCATTGGTTTCGGCAGCTCTGGTGATTCCTTATCTTATTTTGACACCATTATCGGGTCGGCTCTCAATGATATATAACAAAAAACGGGTGTTGGTGCTCTTTAAATGGTTGGAACTGCCCATAGTGTGCGTGGCTATATTGGGCTATGTGTTGCAGTGCGTGTGGCTGCCTTTGTTGGCAGTATTGCTCATGGGTACCCAGAGCTGTTTATATTCACCAGCAAAATATGGATTAATACGCGATATTGGTGGCAAAAGCGGTGTCTCTTTTGGTAGTGGAGTTTTTGAAATGATGGCTTTTTTAGGTATCCTAATAGGTACTATGGTAGCCTCAATATTGTCCGATCACTATAATCTCTCAATTTTTATTATCATCATTCTGCTACTGGTGTTTTTGGGTATATGGTTTAGCACCTCCATTAAGGTGGAAGAGGTGCCAACAGAAGAAGATCGCTCCTCATTGAATCCTTTTAGCTTTCTGTTTCAATGTTATCGTTATGCCAAAGCATTCCCAGGTTTAAATATCAGTGTTTTTGGTGCCTCTATGTTATGGTTTATAGGCTCTCTATTACAGATGAATTTAGTAATACATACCACCCAAACATTAGGCTGCAGTAATACCGATTCGGGATTTCTCTTGGCTATATCGGCATTGGGAATAGCATTAGGATGTTATGTGGCTGGAGTGATATCGGGGAATGTAATTCGTACACGTTTCATCTTTATAGGACTCTGTGTGATGATATTTTCATTGTGCTGGATTATTATTCTCAAGCCTTCATACCAAATTCTCTTTATACCGATTTTCTTAACTGCTTTTGGAGGTGGATTCTTTCAGGTGCCTTGTCTTGCCATTGTACAACACAGCAATGTGGGCCGACGCCTATCGGATATGTTAGCATACGTAAACTTGGTGACCTTTATATTCGTCTTAATAAGCAGTCTACTCTTCTCTATGACTATGCAAATGAGTCACGATAATAGTTATGCTCTCTTTGGAGTGATATTGGCAGTCGTAGTGTTGACGTTGATTCTCTTTTGTGTAAAGCGTAACTCTTTAAAGGCCGTTTGATACAATGAGGTGTCGAATAGGGTTTTTGATGCATAAACAACTCTATCTCTTCGGCCATGCTAAATAGCACCAAATGGGTACAGTAATTGTACTTCCTCAATACAAATTAGATAAAACCAGTTATGATGGAAACAGATAAGAAGTATTATAGTTACCCCTATCCACGTCCGGCCCTTACCGCCGATAGTTTGGTTTACCGTTTAAACCACGGCATTTTAGAGTTGTTGGTGATTCGTCGTGCTAACGATCCCTTTAAAGGGTGTTGGGCATTGCCCGGAGGCTTTGCAGAGGAGCATGAAACGATTGAGGTTTGTGCACTGCGTGAACTCAAGGAGGAGAGTGGCATAAGTGTTAATGCTCAACTTCCTTTAGGCCTCTATGCCACACCAGGACGTGACCCGAGAGGTTGGGTAGTGTCGGAAGCTTTTATAACCTTAGTGAGTAGTAATAACGACATGAAGGCTGTGGCAGGCGATGATGCCGAACAAGTGAAGTGGCTGGATTGTAGAGAGGTGGTGCCTTTGCAAGAGCTGGCTTTTGATCATGGTACAATGCATAATGATGCTTTGGCATTATTAGCCAACGAGATTTGGCATAAACCTCTACTCTTTGAACTTCTCCCTACAGAGTTTACACTTTCTGATTTTACTACCGCGATGTATTGGTTTGGCGTAAAAACACCTATTGCACGCGATGTTTTCCACCTACTACAGTGGGAGTATGGATGCTTAAATGGTAATCAGGATAGCGAAGAGGGTAGTTATAGCCTCAAGAACGAAGAGTTTCAAAAATTAACCCGCGAGCAATTATCTCAAAGTGGCGTGAACTTCTGGCAACTAGTTATGAGCCGTGCACTATGCACTAATGTGCTGAATGATGCCGACTGGAGCGAATGCTAAAAGAAGTCATGAAAATATTGGTATAAAAAGAAACGAGGTTAATAGATAACCTTGAAACGCGCACCTTACAATAGGTATAGCGAGTAAAATTACCATAGAGCGAAGAGTGCTATTTTCCTTTTGTGTAAATAGCTCTTTTTTTGTACCTTTGCGCGTTGTAAAAAAGATTGGTTAATTCTTGCATCCACATAGTTATCGTGGTTGCAAATTATATTTAGCATAAGAGAATGAAGAAATTTAAGGAGTATGCAAAGTTTGATTTGTCACAAATCAACAAAA
>CAMTOX010000218.1 GCA_947074225.1 uncultured bacterium | reverse complement strand
CAATATCATAAAATAATGCCATTGTCAGAAACTTGTATTGAACTTCAAAACAAACTTAATATAATCTTAGAATAACATGAACGGAACAGAAACGATTAATAGCATATAATTATGAAACAAGAAATTAGACAAGATAATAAAGTAATACTTTGGGATAATGGAGGTTCAACGATGATGATTTTTCGCAATCTCATTGGGTTAAACATCAAGGATAAGATAGAGTATCGCAAGTATATCAAATATGTTGCATTACCTAATGGATTTAAGGTTGGTAAAGTTGAGTTGTGGTGTGATGGAGAGCTAATTGAGCAAGGAAAAATAACGTTATAACATAAAATAATATGAATAGCATTATAGTAAACGACATTTCCGTATGCCAATCAGTAGGTGAGGAAAGCTATGTATTTTTCAATCGATCGCCACGACCACGCAAGAATGGTAAAGACCGATATTGTCAATATAAATACATCACTGCCGATGGCGAAGTATTCCGTACACTTGCACCAACATTAGAACAGTGTAGAGAAAAAAAAGATCAATGGTTAAAAGAAAGGGTAGCCAGTAATTGACTGCCCTACTTTCTTTCATGAACTAGCGTGAAAAAGAAAGTAGCAAAGAAACCAAATTCAAATAATTGCATACATAGAGATGCCTATCTGATGTAGTAGATATTTAATCCAAAAAGTCCGACTAAATATAAATAATTAGTCGGACTTTTTTACCATCCAAACGACACCCGTATCTTCACGCCTACCGCAAGCGGATGTATCTGTTCGGTAAACTTGGTCAGCTTGCCATTGGTATTCATATATTCGGTAGTAAACGATGAGCCATTGGTAAATTTGGTATCTTTCAACACATCGTAAGCGATAAAGTTTTTCTTATCCTTCTGGCTGACCAAATTATTAACGCCATACTCCCCATATATTCCGGAATAGATAGACCAGTTGGTTCCTGTATACCATTTAACACCCGCTTCTATAGCGACCTGCAAGCAGACGTTATACTCTATCTTTCCGCTGTTCTTTACATCTTCATAGCTGCCGAAACCCATAAAGGCTTGGTCTATGGCCCAGTTGTCCTTCTCCGGGAAGTATCCTTTATTTACAAAGGTGCCGCTGGAGTTGTAATTTCCCATGGGGAGTCCCACTTTAACACCTGCCATGGCAAAAAACTTATTGTAGCGTCCCACCTGATAGACCGCCATAATAGGTATGCTCATAATCCACATCTTCTGCGCCTCTTTATACCCATTCACAGTGGTGTAAAGATCAAACGGATGCCCTTCGCTATCATCCAACCCTTGAGTCACACAAGTGAAATTAGGCATCATTAAAGTAGAGTTGTAATAAGCGGCTTCAACTCCGGTTTGTAATCCCCAGTTCTCATTAAACAGGTAGAGGTAGCCCAAACCTACATTACCGCCAATATAGCTTGTGGTCTGTCCTGACTCCACACTATAGAGCAAGGTGTTGTAACCTACACCACCAAACAGAGATACTTCATTGCTGTTGTAATCATTGCGGCTCATTAGTGGCATGATGCAAAGAAGAGATAGCCCTAAGAGTATTAATTTTAGATGTTTCATGTTGTTATCAGTTTAAAGGGGTGTTCTAATAAATGATTTGGATATGATTTTTGAATTTTAGACTTGAAGATTTAGATTTTTGTATTGATTTAGCATAGCGGGCTATGTATTGAAATACAAGGACTAAATATTCTGTCTAAAAACAAAAAGCATACAAAAGCAGTATTAAATTAAAAAGTTGAATTCTCTGCGTTCAGTTTTTAGAATTCCCCTAAAGTTTTTTCTTTAATTCACCACCACTTTATAGATGTTCAGCACTTTTCCCTCTACGCTATGCTTTACCACATAGACTCCCTTTTCAGGAAGTGAGAGTTGTACTATAGAGTCGCTAACGCTTTGTTGCAGCACACACACTCCATGTATGGCATAAACCTCTATCACTCCTTCGGCACGCTCCAAAGATAAGGTGAAAGGGTGGTTTGCTGCTACAGGGTTAGGATAAACCGACGATGTTTTAGCGCTTGGTGTCAAAATCTTTTCACAGGTGCGCAGCACTTCACCACTGGCGGTGTGCATCTCCAAATAGTAAGGCACATGATACTCAAAATGATCTGTTGCTGCACCGCCTGCCGATAGTGTAGGGTAGCTGCCGCCTGCTATTGGAGCACCATTTTTGTACCATTGATACTCCGACTCATACCTCACCGCTATGCCATGTTCGTTCAGCATACGGATGTCGAGCATAAAGGTGTTGTCGCGCCATAGAGTCTCTACCACATCGTCAAACTCAAAACGCTTCTCCAGTATCAGTCGATGCTGTGTCGTTACCAGGCCACTGCCTGAGGTTACCGTAAAGAGAATGGTATCCAAGCCTGCCAACGCATCAATGGTCACCACCAATGGGTTCTCTATATCTGTTGTGGCAAACTCCGACAAGGTAAGTGCAATGGTAAACTCCCCTTCGCCACAAGCACCGCTGTAGGTGCTGTTCAATCCGGAGGTAGCTGCTGTGAGCAGCTCATTGCCATTTACCGACACCTGTATCAAGTTTGCCTCTCTACCCGGAGGGTAGCTCTCGCGGAACACCTCTAAGGTGTAAGTGCGCATGGTGTCGCGATCTTCGGCATACACCAACATATCAAAACGATTATTGCCCTCTGCCAATGGTTGCGTGCCATAGTTGCCTTGCAGCAGAGCATGAACATCCGATAGGGTAGGAGTAAGTGTAACTTGTGTCACCTCTGGTGTTACTTGAACTCTGTATTGATAGGTAAGAGAGTCAAAGGCAGGGGTAAGGCTATAGTTTGTCAACTGCAAATCATGCAAGTAAGCATTGTTGTTTAAACGATACACATCAATATAATAGGTCTCTGTCAGATAACCATCTCTTGAGGTGACAGTTATAGAGTGAACATTATGTCCCACTGCCAACGCACGCATCAAGGTGTCGTTGCCATTTACCACTGCACCGAGGCTGTTGGTAACAACACTATAACGAATGCTATCTACGGCATAGCGCACCGTATCGGTATAGTAAAACTGTTGTGCATTAAACAGCGGCGACAATGTGCCGGCAGAGGGTACAATGGTTAGCAGTGTGGCATCGCCATCGCTCAGATCCCGGAAATGAGCAGTCACGCTGTCATTGTACATCATGGTATAGATGAGCGTGTCGCTATACGACAGAATAGAATCCTCCTTGTTGGTCCAGTAGACAAAGGCGCAACCGGGTTTGGCAGTTGCTACCAGGGTATCTTGTTCAAAGAAGGCAAACACACCACCTCCTTGGATGCTGCCATGAGTGCTATCGTAAGGCTGCACCACTAAGTTACTGTAGAAGAAATCGCACCACACGGGAGCCGCTATATAGTCTAGCAATACACTGTCTGCTACAAAAACATCGCATGCCACTTTATCGACTCCATTAAAGGCTCCAGGTTGGACTTTTTGAGGTACAGGTTGGGGATTTACAATGGAAATTAAAGAGGAACAGTTTTCAAAGGCACCTGAATATATATGATAAAAGTACAAACCAGCTGCAACATCACCAAATTCACGTGGGAAAATAACATGTGTCAAGGAACTATTATCACGAAATGCACTACTGTTAATTACCATAAAGTTTGTTGCTTGCGATAAATCAAGAATAGGTAAAGAGCTGCACCCTTCAAAAGCTTGGTATGAGATGCCACTCATTGAAATAGCTCTACTAAAGTCTACAGAAGTGAGACTCTTACAGTCTAAAAATACTCCCATGTCAATAAGTAGTAAATGTGGAGGTATATCTACTGAAATGAGCGATTCACAAGAGCGAAATACAAGATGCTGTATATTAATAGAGTCATTGACATTCGAGAAGTCTGCTCGTATTAAAGCACGGCATTCGTCAAAAGCCTCTGTTCCTATAAAATTAATAGTTGATGGAAAAATAACTTCATGCAGACTATAACAATAATTAAAAGCAAAAGGACCTATATCCTCTACTGAGGTCTGCTCTAAATTAATCGTTGTTAAATTGGCTGCTCCAGAAAACGCACCTGTATTTATTATTCTTAATGAAGATGGAAACACAATCTCTTTAATATAGTTTCTCTCTTCGAATGCAATATCTTCAATTATTTCTACACCCGCAGGCATGATATAGACAGAATCTTTCATGTTT
>CAMTOX010000217.1 GCA_947074225.1 uncultured bacterium | reverse complement strand
GAGATTTCTGAATGTGACTGGAGTTCAGACGTGTGCTCTTCCGATCTCCTTTATTTATATACTCCATCACTTCTCTTGTTTTCATTGCATCTTTATGAATAATGTTCTTTTTTATTGTAAGTTAAAATGAGTTATTATTTTATGTTTGATTAAACTAAAATAATTTTAGTAGTCTAAATGTTATTGCCAATATAGTTGATAAATTGAAATAATAGTAATTTGATATGTAAAATAGGATTATTTAGTAACGTTATTTATCTCTCTATAAATAATTATTATTAAGTAGTGTGTCTCTAATGAATTGATATTCTAATAAAGCAATGTAATCTTGTTTAGTTTAACCAAAATTTCTAAAGCATTATAAATTAAAAATCATTATTGTATGAAACAATTTAAATTTTCTTCTCTGCTCACTGTTTTATTGAGTGTATCGTTATTATTGGGTTTCGCTTCTTGTCAAAAAAATCAAGATGGCGAGCCAAGTCAAGAGTTATTAAATCCCGATAAAGTAGTCTCTGTAAGTTACTGTAGCGACGTGATTTCTGATGGTATTGGTATGGCTACTCAAGGTACTTATGGTGCTGCTGCTCAAATGCCGGTGTCAATGCTTAAGGCTAGTGGAACTCATATTGTAGCAGTTCGCGTGGGTATTATGGAGTCGGCCACAAACTGTTCAGTATTTGTATCTAAGGGTTTAAATCAAGATCCGATTTCCTCTAAAGGTTTCACTGCTGTGGTGGGTGCATGGACCTATATTTTATTAGATTCGCCTATATATATTGAGGGTGAGGAAGATTACTATATAGGGTATACTATGACCTCTTCTGGTTATTGCATTGGAGTGGAGAGTAAGAGTGTGAGTTCGGCATTGGATTATGTAAATGCCGGTGGTTCATGGTCGACAATGAAATCAAACAATTTGAGTGGTTATGTAAGTGTGCAGGCCATGGTGGCCGGAGGTAGCTATGACGATAAAATAGACATAGCAATATCTAACCTTACTGGCGATAAATATGTTAAGATTAATTCTATGAACGATTTTAGTTGTGTTATTACAAATACAGGTAATAATGCCATAGAAGGTTTTAAAGTTAGCTATACGTATGGCGAGACAGAAAAGGATTCTTCTGTTAGTAATAAATTAATGCCGGGAGAGACTTTCCTTTATCAAATCTCTAATTGTGTGGCTCCTTCTACTGTAGGTTCTATTACTTTAGCAATGAGTGTATCTATAGACAAAGAAGAGAGTGTAAATACAAATAATAGTGTCTCTATGGAGCAGTTAGTTTATGAGGAGTCGTATCCACGTATGCTCATGGTAGAGCAATTTACTGGACAAGGCTGTACCTATTGTCCTGATGGCACTACCTATATGAAAAATGTATTAGACTCAAGAAGTGACGAAGTGGTTTGGGCAGCTCACCATTATGGTTATACGGAAGATGCTTTGTCGGTTGCAAAATCGCAATCTTATTTAGCTTTCGGTGTTACCGGTGCTCCATCAATGATGATTGACCGCACCAAAATAGATGCTTTGGGTACTACCGGAGCTGCCTTCCATCCTGCTTATATTTCTAACTCAATTGTTAATGAGATGCTTGCTATTCCTTCTTTTGTACGTCTTAACTTAGAAAGAACATTCGATGAAGAAAGTAGAGAGTTGACAGTTGTTGTTTCTGGCGATTTTTTGCTCTCTATGCCAAACGCGCGTATGAATGTTTTTGTGGTACAAGATAGTATTATTGCTGCTCAGACTAATGGTTCGAGCAATTATGCTCATAATCATACTGTACGTGCTATTCTTTCCGACACTTGGGGCGATACTTTTGAAGTGGCAGAAGATGGCACCTTCTCAGTGGAGTATAGCTATATTTTACCAGATTCAATATATTCTATTGCAACAACATCTGCTTATGCCAATAAAGCTTTTGCTACAGTGCCAGAGCATATGGAAGTTCAGGTGTTTGTAACCGATTATAACAGCAGTACAACCGACCGTAAAGTTCAGAATGCGGCCAAGATTTCATTTAAAGAGAATGACTAATAGTTATTAATAGGTTCTAAGGGGAGAGGGGTATTTGCTTCTCTCCCTTGTTATTTAAAGATAAAATAAACATAACAATTTATATTTTTAATTGAATTATGCATGTTATACTTGATTTTTAATATCTTTGTTGCCATAAATTATATTAGAAACTCATTTAATCTTAAAAACCTATTTTTATTTATGACTAACCAACGCTTCTTCTCACTATTGAAATGTTCAATTGCGGGGATATTATTAATGGTTTTTGCCGGCTGTGACAAAACTCCCACTGACCAACCAACCCAAGAATTAAAGAATCCTGATAAAGCCGTATCGGCTAGCTATTGCACTGATGAAATCAGTGGTGGCTTAACCACAAGTTCTACAGCTATAGCTGACTATGGTGCAGCAGTAGATATGACTGTAGATATGTTGAAAGCTAAAGGTACACATATTGTAGGTGTACGTGTAGCTATTATGAACGAGGCATCAGATTGTGAGTTATTTATCTCAAGAGGATTGGATCAAACTCCTATTGCTACAAAAGCATTCACGCCTATAGTAGGTAATTGGACTTATATTGCTTTAGATGCACCTATTCTTATTGAAGGCGAAAGTAATATCTATTTCGGCTATACCATGAAATCTTCTGGTGGTGGTATGGGATATCAATCTAGTAACCGTTCATCTTCTAACGATCATATCTTCTTTAATAATGGTTGGACAACTCTTTCTGAAAATAAAATCACCGGAAGAATGTCTGTTCAAGCTATGATAGCAGGAGGAGATTATGACGAGAAATTTGATCTTGGAGTCTCAGAAATTACCGCTTCAGCTTATGCTAAAATAGCCACAAAACAACAATTTAGCTGTTTTATTAGTAATTTAGGTAACACAGCAGTTGAGAGCTATACCATTAATTATGCTTATGGAGAAGAGACCGGTTCTGTGACTATTTCAGAGAAACTTATGGCAAGTGCCATGTATCAATTTATATCTCCAGAATTCACTGCTTCTTCTACTCCTACCGAAGTAACATTATCTGTTTCTGTAGTTGCAAACAATGTTTCCGATGCTGTGGCTAAGAATAATAGTGCTTCTACAAAACAAATTGTGTACGAGAATGGTTATCCACGTACTATGATGATAGAGCAGTTTACTGGTCAATCTTGTGGTAACTGTCCAGGTGGTACCAGTACTATGAAAACAAATCTTGCTAACTATCTTGATAATGTGGTTTGGGCAGCTCACCATGTTGGGTATGGTAATGACGATTTCACAGTTAGCAAATCAAGCTCTTATACAGTATTCTATAATGCTAATGGTACTTATGCTCCAGCTATGATGATTGACCGTACCAGAGTAAAAGAAATTGGAGATCCTGGTCCGGTATCACACCCTGCTTATTTCTCTGCTTCAATAGCTCAACAATTGTCGGAAATACCTGCTTTTGTTACTCTTGAAATTGAGAGAGAATTTAATTTTGCCGACTCTATGCTCTCTATGACTATCAATGGTGAGTTTGCTATGTCGATTACCAATCCACGCATGAATGTATTTATAATACAAGATAGTATTATTGCATATCAATCAGGTGGTGGAAATAGCTATGTTCATAACCGTGCTGTTCGCGATATTATCACTCCAGCATGGGGCGATGATATCACTGTTGAAGACGATGGTACTTTCTCTATGACCTATTCTTACCATGTGGCGGATACCATTGGTAAATTTGCTTCGGTATTGAAAAATATGGAGGTACAAGCTTTCGTAACTTCTCATGGCTCTGACGTAAATAGTCGTCAAGTGATGAATGCTACTAAAAAAGTACTTTTACCTGAAGAATACTCTTTAAACAGAGGAACTTTCAAATTGTTATAAAAAGAGGAGTGTCGTTAAACGATGCTCCTTTTTTTATGCCATAATATTCGCTTTTTAACCGAAATATCTTTCAAAAGTTTTACCTACTATTTTCATAAAAAATAGATGTGCTTTATCTTAAAAAAGAGTACCTTTGCGAAATCTTTTAACAGAGTGCTTGTTTGCGCTCTCTTAAAACGATAAAGAAAGGAGACGAGCTTAAAGTTTAAATCATTATAACACGAAAAAACTATGGAATTGTTACAAGAGATTAAATAGCGTTCGCATTTAAATCCGCAACGTAAGATCGG
>CAMTOX010000216.1 GCA_947074225.1 uncultured bacterium | reverse complement strand
CCTGTGACCCCCTGATTATGAGTCAGGTGCTACTAACCAACTGAGCTATAGGCCCCGCTTTAGGTTACTAAAAAATAGTTGTACCTTTGCGTTATTGTTCTGCAAAAGTATAACTTTTTTCTTTTCTGTGCAAACGTTTAAAGCATATTTTTTATGTTGCAATGCGAAATAGTCTCATAAACAAGAATATAAGTTACTTAAATGAAACGCTTATGATAAATTTAAATGGTATTACCACCCTGATTTTTGACTTCGGAGGTGTGTTGATTGATCTTGACAGAGAAGCTTCGGTGGCTAAGTTCGAAGCATTGGGAGTGCATCATGCCGACCAATTATTGAATAACTATGTCCAAGCAGGAATATTTCTCGATTTAGAGAAAGGAATACTCTCGGCGCCTATGTTTAGAGAAGAAGTTTGCAAAATGGCGGGAAAAGATATTCCAGACCAACTCATTGATGAAGCACTCTATGCATTTCTACTAACTATTCCTAATGAGAAACTGGAATTATTACTACGCCTAAAAAGTAAATATCGTATGCTCTTACTTAGTAATACAAACCCTATCCATTTTGAATGGGCTAAGAAACACGCCTTTAGTTATGACCGACACACCATTGACGACTATTTCCACCACTGTTATTTGTCGTACCAAATGCATTGTGCTAAACCCGATGCACTTATTTTCGAGAAACTTCTAAAGCATGCTAATGTTGCTGCAGAGGAGTGTTTGTTGCTCGACGATGGTAAACAAAATTGTGATACGGCAGCACATCTGGGAATAAAAACCTATTTGGTGCAACCTAAAGAAGATTTACAGCCACTTTTTGAATAAGGTAGGCGGAAAAACAACGAGAGAGGTTCCGTTAGGAGCCTCTCTCGTTATATGTGTTATTGTTAAAACCCAATAGTTAGATTCGGGCTATGCGTTTAATCTCGTCAATAATAGCATTGGCAAATGTATCGGCCTGCTCCTTAGTTGGGGCCTCAGAGTAGATACGAATAATAGGTTCGGTATTCGACTTGCGCAAATGTACCCATCCTTGAGGAAAGTCTATCTTTACACCATCAATGCTGTTTACCTCAAATTGCTTGTAAACCCCCTTAATAACAGTAAGAACGCCATCGACATCTATTTGAGGTGTCAACTCAATTTTATTTTTTGAGATATAATATCCAGGATACGATGCTCGCAATTCGCTTACTGTTTTACCGCTCTTGGCCAGTTGAGTTAAGAATAGAGCTATCCCTACCAAAGCATCACGTCCGTAGTGTGCTTCAGGATAAATAACTCCGCCATTTCCTTCGCCTCCAATTACCGCCTCACTATTTTTCATTAACTCTACGACATTTACTTCGCCCACGGCCGATGCAGCATAGTGGCCACCATGCTGTTCGGTCACATCGCGCAAGGCACGAGTAGAACTTAAGTTTGAAACAGTATTGCCAGGGGTGTGTTGCAACACATAGTCGGCCACAGATACCAAGGTGTACTCTTCGCCAAACATGCTACCATCTTCACATATTATTGCCAATCTATCCACGTCGGGGTCTACCACAAAACCAACATCACATTTCTTCTCATCCATAACTTTTGCTATATCGCCCAAATGTTCTGGTAGAGGTTCTGGGTTGTGAGGAAATTCACCATTTGGAGTGCAATAAAGTTCTTCAATGTTTTCTACACCAAGAGCTTTCAGTAGCTTAGGTAAAGCAATACCACCTACCGAGTTTACACAGTCAATGGCTACATGAAACTTTGCCGCTTTAATGGCTTCAACGTCCACCAACTTAAGTTTTAATACTGTCTCTATATGTTTGTCGGTATAATCGGCTTTATAGCACACTGAACCAAGGTGGTCAACTGGAGCATATTGGAAATCTTCGTCGGCAGCGATGGCTAATAGTGCCTCTCCTTGCGACTGATTCAAGAATTCGCCTTTCTCGTTCAATAGTTTCAATGCATTCCACTGTTTTGGGTTATGACTGGCAGTGAGAATAATGCCACCATCGGCTTGTTCCATTGTCACAGCAACCTCAGTAGTTGGAGTAGAGGCTAAGCCAATATTTACCACGTCGCAACCGCAACCCATTAAGGTGCCTGTTACTAATTGGTCTACCATAGGACCCGATATGCGTGCGTCGCGACCTACTACTACGGTACATTTACTTTTCTGGGCATAGGCCTTTAACCATTCGGCATAGGCCGAAGTAAAACGTACTATATCTATTGGCGATAAACCATCGCCAATAGTGCCACCAATGGTGCCACGTATTCCCGATATACTTTTAATTAATGTCATTGTATTTTCTGTTAGTTTTTATTAGAATAAAACAGTTTAAGCCTATAAATTTACTAGCACTATTTCCGATAATGGAGATAATAAACTTGAGGTTAAACTCAAAGTTAGTTAAGATTGCACAAAGTTAATAGTTCTATCTTGTAATACAAAACAGATTATAAAGCCTTTTTTCTAAGTCATATTATTTTAGGACAATAGAAATTTGCGGGCGAATAGTTTCTTAATTAAACTTAAGCTGTTAGGCTCTATATTTTTAATAGCCTATATATTAATGGTGTAGGTGGTTTGTTCCATTTGTCAATACATCCATTCAGCACTCAATAGTGTTGTGTCTCCTTGTGCTATCGACAATAAAAATAATAGAGGTTGCTTAACACTAAGTTTAAGCAACCTCTATTAAATATTTTTTATCAATCTCTTATCTAGGTAAGATTTTAATCTTCATCTCATATAAATATGGAGTTACACTGTTTTGGTCGGTGCTAAATCCTAATTTAGAAGGGACAATGAAACGTGCATGCGAGTCGGTACGTTTCATCATATGGATGGCATAATACCAACCTGTACAACTCCCAGATAGTGAGCCGTAAATGACTTCATTAGGATAAGGACGGTCTAAAGTGGTCCAATAATCTTCTACCACAGCGTCGTAATCTAATGTACTCTTTTTATAACGAAGCACTAAACGGTCGAATGCTAAAGCGGTGTCGCCCAATCCTTTATCTATAAGTTGGAAGTAGAGACCCTCAGAAGTTTTATAAAATTCATTCGCAGCAAATACAGAATCGGAAGGAAATTGATTCAGGACAACATAATCATTACGATTCATATATGCTTGAATAAGTTCATCTTCTTTGTCAAGTAATTTAGAATAGTTAAATGAACTCTCGCAGGCTGTGAAACCAAGAATCATTGCCACTAACACCGTTATTGTACCAAATAGTTTACGCATATTTAAAAGAAAAATTTATTTATAGATAATAACAAATACACCATACCACTCATTATTCAACGCGATTTCAAGAGCTTTTATTGCCGTAAGTTACATATAATGAACCCTAAAAGATGTGTTGGTTCTCACTATTAAAGAGAAACTCTATGATTTAGAGATGGATTAGTGGACAAAAATAGTAAAAAATACTTCAGTAACTCTATTTATGAACGATTTTATAAGTAAAATTTGGATTTGTGGTAAATATTCCGTTATTTTGCACCCTCTTAAAAGATGGTATTGGTCTCGTAGCTCAGTTGGATAGAGCAACAGCCTTCTAAGCTGTGGGTCGTGGGTTCGAATCCCGCCGGGATCACTCTAAAATCCGCTCAATTATGCAATAATAATTGGCGGATTTTTAATATAATAGCTCAATAACTCTAACAAATACAGATTATGACAGTTGGTACTTCGTTACAGAAGACGTTTAAAGTAAACCCCGCCGATACTGCTCAAATGATTGGATCGGGTAATTTACATGTTTTATCCACCCCTATAATGATTGCTTGGATGGAAAACACCGCTATGACACTCATTATAGATACTCTTCCTAAGGGATATACCTCGGTTGGAACATCCATTCAAGTGAATCATCTTAAAGCTAGTGCTGTAGACGACATGGTAACCAGTTGCGCTACTATTACAGCTGTAGATGGCAGAAAAGTAACATTCGATATCAGATGCTTGAATGAAGAAGGTAAGCTAATTGGAGAGGCTACTCACGAACGATTTATTGTTAACTCAGAGCATTTTATGGCTAAACTTACCAATAAATAGACTGTCAATTACATTGGTAATTTCAGATATCATGCCCATCGCTTAGTTATAGAACTGAGCGATGGGCTTTTTTTTATCTCTTACACTAAAAATAGTAATCAGATCGGAAGAGCACACGTCTGAACTCCAGTCACATTCAGAAATCTCG
>CAMTOX010000215.1 GCA_947074225.1 uncultured bacterium | reverse complement strand
CTACAACTGGTATCTATATAAAAAGGAGCTATCCACATGAGACAACTCCTTTCTATATAAATAATAATCTTTAGGCCATAAAACTCTTCATATCGTTTTCTACATCGTTAATACCGCCAATACCGAAATTTTCAATTAGCACTTTGGCTACATTAGCCGATAAGAATGCCGGTAATGTTGGTCCAAGGTGAATATTCTTCACTCCAAGCGACAAGAGTGCTAAAAGTACAATCACTGCCTTCTGTTCATACCAAGCAATATTATAAACAATTGGTAGGTCGTTAATATCATTGAGTCCGAATACCTCTTTAAGTTTAAGGGCTATCATTACTAAAGAGTAGCTATCATTACACTGTCCGGCATCCAATACGCGTGGTATGCCACCAATATCGCCTAAAGGAAGTTTATTATAACGATATTTTGCACATCCGGCAGTAAGGATAACACTATCTGTAGGTAATGCTTTAGCAAAGTCGGTATAATATTCGCGACTCTTCATGCGTCCATCACATCCTGCCATAACCACAAACTTCTTTATGGCACCACTCTTTACAGCATCAACCACCTTATCGGCAAGTGCTATTACTTGTGCATGAGCAAAGCCACCTATAATTTCACCCTTCTCAATTTCAGTAGGTGCTTCACAGCGTTTGGCATGAGCAATAATTTCTGAGAAATCTTTTTGGCCGCCTTTTACTCGGTCGGCAATATGTTTAAAGCCAGAGAATCCTGTGGTTCCTGTGGTATATACTTTATCGGCATAAGTAGAGGTAGAACGAGGTGGAACGATACAGTTTGTTGTAAAGAGTATTGGTCCGTTAAACGATTCAAACTCTTCATTCTGCCTCCACCAAGCATTACCATAATTACCAACAAAGTGACTATATTTCTTAAATGCCGGATAATAATTGGCCGGTAACATCTCGCTATGCGTATAAACATCCACCCCAGTACCCTCTGTCTGTTCTAACAAATCTTGCATATCGCGTAAATCATGTCCAGAGATAAGTATTGCTGGATTATTTCGCACACCGATATTTACCTTCGTTATTTCCGGATTTCCATACGTAGAGGTATTTGCCTTATCCAATAGTGCCATTGTTGTAACACCCATCTTACCACATTCTATTACTAGATTTATGAGTTTATCAACAGATAAATCCTCTGTTGTTGCAACCAAAGCCTCTTCCATGAACTTATAAATAGAATCATCCTCAAAGCCTAAATTACAAGCATGTTCTGCATAGGCCGATATACCTTTCACACCATATGTAAGTAGTTCCCTTAATGAACGTATATCCTCATTTTCGGTATGTAACACCCCTACACTTTTGGCTTTATCCTCCATCTCTTGCACATCATTGCCACTCCAGGTTAGGCAGTCGCACGCTATAGATTCATCACCTTCAGCCTTTAATGAATCGCGTAAAGCTATCGCTTCATGAATACGTTTCACAAAACGCTCCTTGTCGAAATTAGCATTGGTAATCGTCATAAAAAGAGACTCCATAACAAAACGATTTACTTCTGAAGGGACTTCTACACCATGCTTACGCATAGACACCACTTTAATTGAGATTCCCTTTAAGAGGAAAATCAACAGATCTTGAAGATCTGATACGTCTGAAGTTTTTCCACAGACACCTTTAATTGTGCAGCCCTTATTCTGAGCTGTCTCTTGACACTGATAACAAAACATACGCTAAACTTTTAAAATGTAAGACCTTTAAATCCAAACCTCTTTAACAATATCTCCTTGAATTCCTATGACTATTTGTTTTATCGGCACTTTTCGTTCTGCTCTCTGAGCTGCCATTTGTGCAATTTGCATCAAACCGCCGCAACAAGGCACTTCCATTATAGCCACTGTAAGGGTATTTATCATGGAGTTATTAATCATCTCTACAATCTTCTCCACATACACCTCTTTATGACTATCTAATTTAGGACATGCTATGGCTAACTTCTTTCCTTTTAGCAGTTCACTGTGAAAGTTTGGATAAGAGAATGCAGTACAATCGGCAGCTAAAAGAAGATCTGCACCTTTGAAATGTCCAGCCGAAGGATTGAGTAGATGTAATTGCACCGGCCAATGGGTGAGTTCTGACTTAGATGTTTTAGGCGTTAAATATTGCGATTGTGAAGGTGGAGAGAAAGAGCGTGCCATACTACCCGGACATCCACGACTCACCTTAGGTGGTATTTTAGCTGTGAGTTCACTAATATCGATATTCAAGCCATGCTCTTTAATATAATCTATACCCTGTTGAAGATACACCATTTCATTATGATCTTTCAGATGTTTAAGGTGAGCCAACACACTCTTCTCGCCATTAGCTGAGATGCGTTCCATAACGGCAATCTCATCATAAGGTTCAGACTCACGCTCCTCTATAGTGATAGCACCTACCGGACAATCCCCTATACAAGCTCCTAAACCATCGCAATAGAGCTCACTCACTATTCTTGCTTTACCATCAATCATTTGCAATGCACCCTCATGGCAACCTTTTACACAGGCTCCGCAACCATTACATAAGGCTTCATTAATAGATATAATATTTCGCTTCATTTAGTTTCCTTTTATCATGGTTAGCATCATTTTGAATCTACGCTTTGCATATAATGCATGAGGAACATTGGCTGGCATAACAACCATCTCTCCTTCTTTAACTAGATATGTTTGATCGGCAATACGTATTTCTGCCTCTCCATCCAATATCTGACATACTGCATCAAAAGGAGCTGTATGTTCACTCAACTGCTGATCCTGATCGAATGAAAAGAGAGTGATATTACCTGCGCTATTCTTTATTACTTGTTGACTTACAATGCTTGCATTAGCATAATCAATACTATCTTTAGCTATAAACGGTGCTTTTATTAATGTATTCATATCCAAAATGTTTTATAAATTAGTTATGCAAAAGTAACCTATAAGAAAAGATTGTAGTGTAACATTTGTTACAGTGTATCTTTTTGTTATATTTGTAACAAATTCTAAGCCAATGGAAAAGAAAGATTTATTGTTTTTCTGCTCAATGTGCAGAGACAAATCTCCAGAAGAGATTGAACAAATAAAGTGTACCATACCGCATACTGTAAAAATATACAAGCGCGGAGAACACATAGCCTATCAGGGCGATAAAGTACAACACCTTATTATGTTGTTAAAAGGAAAAGTAAAGACAGAGATTGTTTCCGACTCCGGACTAACATTACCTATGGAAGAAATAAAATCTCCTTACCCTTTAGCAGCAGCATTTCTATTTGCCGACGACAACCGCTTCCCTGTTGACGTTGTTGCTCTGCAAGAGTGCGAAGTGTTATACATCACCAAAGCATCGGTAGAAGCACAAATTGCCAAATGCCCAGGTTTCATGAGAGGCTTTATGGCTTTTAATGCCAATAGAATGCAATATATATCTGAACGTTTGAAGATCTTTGCGCAAAGGGGTATCAAAGCTAAATTAGCTTATTATATCTTATCGCATGAGAAACATGGGACATTTAATTTTGGCAGAAGTGTATCCTCGTTAGCCGAATATTTTGGTGTTGAACGTCCATCACTCTCTAGGGCTATTTCAGAAATGGTTAGAGATGGAATAATTACCTTTAATGCGGGAAAAGGAGAGATTATAAATGCTAATCTACTCTCAGAAACTATCTCATAATAATATGTGAGCGGTTAACCATAGTTTATTAACCGCCCACTTATTATTTACACTACCACTTAGACTTAAATCTCTGTTGATTTATATTAATTAATAGCCACGCCCAATCTTACCATTTACCATTTTCTTATTAGAACAAAATGTTTCATCAACGATTCAGATATTTCACAAAGAAATCTCCTATTTTCTCAAATGGTATATATTTTAAATTATCATACAAATCTGTATGCACTGCTCCTGGAATGAGCATAAACTCTTTGTTATCGCCTTTTAGTTTCTTAAAAGTATCTTCACCAAAATATAACGAATGAGCTTTACTTCCATGAATCATCAATACAGGATTACGTATTTCATCGGCATAAGTTAATAAAGGCATATTCATAAAAGATAATGGAGTAGTCTTGGTCCAACCATCATTAGAATTTAACGAGCGCGGATGGTAACCACGTTTTGTTTTATAGTAATCAAAATAATCTATCAAGAAAAATGGAGCATCGTCAGGCAACTGATTGGGTACACCTCCCATCAATGCATTACATGTATTCTTATAATCGT
>CAMTOX010000214.1 GCA_947074225.1 uncultured bacterium | reverse complement strand
ACCATTAATTGACCATTAACATTACCGTGAAGGTAATGAAGGGGTATTAGGAGAGGGAAAATGTCAAGTGTGAAGCATACGCCCTATGGGCTGTGTAAAACTTTAAGAGATAATAAAGTAACTCATATAAAGAGTAGAGCAAACCTAAGTTTGCTCTAATCTTTTATTATGAAATGAGATAGAATGAGAAGGAATGTTAGTATCTTGCTTTTGAGCAAGATAAGGGTTGTGAAAAGCGAATAGTTTTGTTACCTTTGCACTCTTGTTTTAGAGGCTGTATTCAATAAACAATTGATAGATTAACAGCTCATTAAGCTTAGAAAATAAAATAACAAAATAACACTAAAAAGACTTATGGCATTACAATGCGGTATTGTCGGCTTACCAAATGTCGGCAAATCAACTCTCTTCAACTGCCTTTCGAATGCAAAAGCGCAGTCGGCAAACTTCCCATTCTGTACCATTGAACCTAACGTGGGTGTGATAACAGTACCCGACGAACGTTTAAATCAATTGGCAGAATTAATAAACCCACAACGCATTGTCCCTACCACCGTAGAGATAGTAGATATTGCAGGTTTAGTAAAAGGCGCCAGCAAAGGAGAGGGATTAGGTAATAAATTCTTGGCAAATATTCGCGAGACAGATGCTATCTTACATGTATTGCGCTGCTTCGACGATGAGAATGTGGTGCACGTAGATGGCTCCGTGAACCCTATTCGCGATAAGGAGATTATCGACACAGAGCTACAATTGAAAGATTTAGAAACGGTAGAAGCACGTATACAGAAGGTACAGAAACAAGCTCAAACCGGTGGCGACAAGCAAGCTAAAGCGGCTTACGATGTATTGGTAAAGTTCCGTGAAGCATTAGAGCAAGGTAAATCGGCGCGCACAGTAACTTTCGAAACTAAAGACGACCAGAAATTTGCCGACGAGTTGTATCTTTTAACCTCTAAACCGGTAATGTATGTTTGTAACGTTGATGAGGCTTCGGCGGTATCGGGTAACAAATATGTAGATATGGTACGCGAGGCTGTGAAAGAAGAACATGCCGAAGTACTTGTAGTGGCAGCAAAAATTGAGAGTGAAATTGCAGAGTTTGAAACCTACGATGAACGCCAAATGTTCTTAGGCGAACTTGGACTTGAAGAGTCGGGAGTAGCACGTTTGATTAAATCGGCATACGCACTCTTACAATTAAAAACCTACTTCACTGCAGGTGTTCAAGAGGTGCGTGCTTGGACATACCACGAAGGATGGAAAGCTCCACAATGTGCCGGTGTTATCCATACCGACTTCGAAAAGGGCTTTATCCGTGCCGAGGTAATTAAGTTTAACGACTTCATTAACTATGGTTCTGAGGCTGCAGTTAAAGAAGCTGGTAAGATGGGTGTGGAAGGAAAAGAGTACGTTGTTCAAGATGGCGACGTTATGCACTTCCGTTTCAACGTATAGTCCTAGACCTATAGATATAATAAAGGCGCTACTCCATTGGAATAGCGCCTTTATTATATTTAGTCAATTAGTTATTCTCTTCTTCGTCGATAGGGAGAACCGGATCTTCTTGTGGCGTAATGCCATTCTCTATACGCTCATGTTCACTCTCTATTGAGACACTTGCTTCGAGTAACTCTTCGGTACGACTCTTCCAAGGACGCTCACCAAGTATACTTTTCACATCTTCCGAGAAGATTACCTCCTTAACAATTAAGAGTTCTGCTATTTGGTTATGTCCCTCTCTATTCTCCATAAGAATTTTCTTAGCACGCTCATATTGTTCGGCTATAATAGCTTTTGCTTCGGCATCAATTTTATTGGCTGTCTCATCGCTATAAGGTTTTGTAAAACCATAGCCAGAATTCCCGGTAGAGTCGTAGAAGCTTAAATTAGATAACTCCTTACTCATGCCGTAATAAGCTACCATGGCATAAGCCTGTTTGGTTACACGCTCTAAATCGTTTAGTGCGCCGGTAGATGCTGTTCCAAAGAACAACTCCTCTGCTGCACGTCCACCTAAGATAGCACACATCTCGTCTAAGATATGTTCACGTGTAATGAGTTGACGTTCTTCAGGAAGATACCAAGCGGCACCTAAAGCCTCACCACGCGGTACAATAGTGACCTTAACCAATGGATTGGCATATTGTAATTTCCAACTTATAGTAGCATGTCCTGCCTCATGATAGGCAATAGACTTCTTCTCTTCGGCTGTAACAATCTTTGTTTTCTTCTCTAACCCACCTACTATACGGTCTACCGCATCTAAGAAATCTTGTGCGGCAATGGCCTTTGCATTGTGACGTGCCGCAATAAGAGCTGCCTCATTACATACATTAGCTATATCTGCCCCTGAGAATCCTGGTGTTTGACGTGCAAGAAAATCTAAGTCGACAGTTTCATCAAGTTTTAGAGAACGCATGTGTACTTTGAATATTGCTTTACGTTCGTGCACATCGGGGAGTTCTACATGTATCTGACGGTCAAAACGTCCTGCGCGAAGCAGTGCTTTATCTAATATATCTGCACGGTTTGTTGCTGCCAGAATAATAACACCACTATTAGAACCAAAACCATCCATCTCTGTTAGGAGTTGGTTAAGCGTATTTTCACGCTCGTCGTTACCTCCCATATTGTTATTCTTACTACGGGCACGTCCAACGGCATCTATCTCATCTATAAAGACAATACAAGGGGCTTTCTCTTTTGCTTGTCGGAATAGATCGCGTACACGACTAGCTCCTACACCCACAAACATCTCTACAAAGTCTGATCCCGACATTGAGAAAAATGGCACATCAGCTTCACCGGCAACGGCTTTTGCAAGCAATGTCTTACCGGTTCCCGGAGGGCCTACCAAGAGAGCACCTTTAGGTATCTTACCACCTAATTCGGTATATTTATCGGGTTTACGCAAAAAATCTACTATCTCTTCCACTTCCTGCTTCGCACCCGACAACCCTGCTACATCTTTGAAAGTTACCTTAACGTTGGTGCTATTCTTATCGAACACTTGTGCTTTTGACTTACCAACATTAAAGACACCGCCACCTGCTCCTCCCGACATCTTTCTATTCATATAAACAAAGAAAAATACCAAGATTAGTATAGGGAATACAGAATAAAGAAAGAGTTCTAAATAGTTCTTACCATCTTTATATGTGGTTATTCCGCTGTATTTACCTTCTTTCTTATACTCTGCTAATTGTTGTGCAAACTCATCAACAGAAGGTATGATAGAATAAATCACAAGCGGTTCACCTTCTTTAAGCTCTTTCTTAGAGTCGAGCATAGAAGCGCACTTATGATCTAATGTTGCTTCGGCTTTATTCTTATTGCTAGTGATAACAATTTCTTTAACACAACCCTCTAACAACATCTCCTCAAGTTTGGAATAAGGTACCTCTTTAGATGCTACCCCATTTTCAAAAAACATTGAGCCTATCAAGAATATACCTATGATAAAGTATATCCAGTAAAAATTAAAACGGTTATTAAAAGGTTTTTTACCCGGAGGTAGAGGGGTAGGAGGTGTTTTGTCCTTCTGAAATCTGGAAGACATAATTCAATGATATTATTTTATAGTAAATCAGGTATCTCGGTCAATGTGGCATCTGCCCACAAATGTTCAATGTCATAAAATTCACGTATCGGACGTTGGAAAATATGCACCATAATGGAACCATAGTCCAATGCTATCCATTCATTATTCTCATAACCCGTTGAAGCTATTGGCTTATCTTGTGCATTTATACGCACATAATCTCTCACTGAAGTAGCGATTGCATTTACTTGAGTTGAAGAATCCCCTTCACATATCGCAAAATACTTGCAAGGTGCATCTAAACTTGTCATATCTACGGTTATTATGCGCTTTGCTTTCTTCTCTTGCATACCCTCTACTATGGTTGCAAGCAATTGTTCTGTACTTACCATTCTTATCTTTTAATACTTTAATTATTCTTTTCTTTCTAATCTCTATATATACATAATCTGTTCCATTTGACTTTTATAGACATTTTGTCAGTCTTTTATTTTATACAACCATGGAACCTGTTGTATAAACACTCTATATTATCAAGGCAAGAGCAACCCTTGCAAATACATCCAAACAATGTATCGTGCAAATTTACCCAATAACATAGATAAAGCAACAACCCAGAACCTACAGCGCATAAAGCCAGATCGGAAGAGCACACGTCTGAACTCCAGTCACATTCAGAAATCTC